>JAOUPQ010000259.1 GCA_029879765.1 Nitrospinota bacterium
ATATCGAAGTTTTTTCTCCCCCCTGGCCTGCAGCAGCGAGCTTTTCAACTCCGCTTCGGTGATCCTGGCCCTGGTGTCCGGGTGGGTGGCCATGAAGCTGTGATAGCTGCGAAACCCCAGCTTCTCGATCTTGCTCATGGTGGAGAGAAAGTTCACGATAGCCGCCGGATCATATCCCGCCGAATAGGCCAGAATCAGCCCCTGCTGGTCCGATTCCATCTCCATCTCCCGCCCATAACCTGTGATGATCTGCTGGCCCAGGGTGGCGGTGACGGTGAGCCATGCGCCGGCGTTGTTGCGGATCTCCGGGCTCAGCATTATTCCCCCCAGGGCCAACAGCGCCTGGGCGATATTCTGGCGCATCTGTTTCACCGAATGGTGGCCGATGACATGGCCGATCTCATGGCCCAGCACCCCGGCCAGCTCCGCCTCGTCGTTCAGCGTGGCCAGCATTCCCCGGGTGATATACACATATCCTCCCGGCAGGGCGAAAGCGTTAACCATCTCGTCGTCCACCACCTTGAAGTGGAAATCGAACATGGGATCATGGACCTCGGCCAGCACCCTCTTCCCCACTCTTTCCACATACTCAGCCACGATCGGGTCTTTGTAAAAACCCATCTTTATGGCGATCTCCTGGTCATACTGCCTGCCAATGGCTTCTTCGTCGGTCTCCTCGGCGGACCAGGCAAAAGCCCCAGACAGGGCAAACACAGCCGTCGCCGCAAAAAGGGCGATAGATTTTGATCTGAATCTCATGATATATACCTTAACCTATTATATATGTAATCCGGCCAGATTTGGAGAAGTGGAATTTATGTCAGGTTATGAAGAGCAGTTTCGCGCTGGTGGTTTCGGCGGAATGGAGACGGCAGCGAAAATAAATGAAGTGGTCCAGGGGGCTATCCTGCCCGTGCCATATGACGCCGCCACCAGCTATATTTCTGGAACCCGGGAGGGCCCCAGGGCCATCCTGGCCGCCAGCGCCCAGGTGGAACTGTTCGACGCGGAATGGGGCCTGGATTATGAGAAACTGCGGCTTGCCACCCTGAACGAGGTGGAGCAGGATGTTCGAGGGCCGGAAGCGATGGTTAACCGGCTGGAAAAGATATACACCGCCACCATGAAAAAGGCCGGCTTCATCCTTATGCTCGGTGGAGACCATAGCCTCTCCACCGCAGCCATCCGGCCACTGGCCGCAAAATACCACAAGACCCTTACAGTGGTGCAGTTCGACGCCCACACCGACCTGCGCGACCAATGGCAAGGCTCTCCGTTCTCCCACGCCTGCGTCATGCGCAGAGCCGTGGAGGTGGCGCCTATAGTCCAGATCGGTGTCCGCAACATTTCCAAAGGGGAATGGGGATTCATAAAGAAATCGAAACACCCGGTGTATCCCGCATGGGATATCGATGGAAACGACGACTGGATAGAGAAGATGGTGGCGAACCTGACCGAACATGTCTATATAACCTTCGACCTGGATGGCCTGGATCCCTCGGTGATGCCGGGAGTGGGGACGCCGGAACCGGGGGGGATGAGCTGGCGCCAGGCCTGCGCCGCCATCCGCGCCATCGGTTCCAGCCGCAAGATCGTGGGAGCCGACGTGATGGAGCTTCGCCCCTTGCCATCCAGCGTCCAATCAGAGTTCGCCGCCGCCAAGCTCGCTTTCCGGTTGCTGGGAGCGGCCCTGATGATGGGGCCGGGCAAATAGCGCAAGCTCGACTACGATAGAGCTTTTCGGCGTCCGCCCCCATTTGTCCTCGAAAGGGACGCGGGCGCCCGCTTTCCTGCAAGTCACCGCCGATGACATTGCCGACATCGCCCTGCGACGATTGACAGTGGTTATTTTATTGCGAAGATCATACCATGCAGCCATAATACAACATTACATACCGACCGTATATCACAGTGGGAGTGGCAATGAATACAAAAATATTTCACGCCGTAGCGCTGACCATAACGTTGGCGTTAGCGGGGGCTTCATGGGCGGATGAGAAAAAGGTGGTGATCCTTCAGGTGAACGATGTTTACAAAACCTTCCCCATCATGCCGGAGAATCTTGGAGGATTCGCCAGATTAAAGACACTGGTGGACACTGCAAAGAAAAACAATTCCGGAGCCGTATTTGTCTTGTCCGGCGATTTCCTGTCTCCTTCCCTGGTCTCAAGGGAATCCAAGGGAGAGTCCATGGTGGAATCGCTGAACCTTATCGGCCTGGACATAGCCTCCCTGGGAAACCACGAGTTCGATTACGGGTTGGATGCTTTGCGAATGCGGATCAATGAGTCGGGCAAGGAGGGCCAGTTCCCATGGCTCAACAGCAATGCTTGGGTCGAAGGCAAGCTGCTTCCCGGCACTGTTGAATCGTTTGTCCTGGATATAAACGGAGTGAAAGTCGGCTTTTTCGGCATCCTGGGGCCGGACACCCACCCCAGTTCAATAAGCAAGCGCACCGCTAAGGGAGGTATTATCCTTGGTGGCTATGAGAAAAATATATACGCAATTAGGAATCAAAGAGCGGGAGAGAGTCATGGTGTTGCACAGCCTGGGATGGAGTTGCGGCCGTATAGCCTGTGACATCGGACGGTCCAAAAGCACCGTGACTCGTGAACTTCAAAGAAACAGCGAACCTGGTGGAGGGCTGTACAGCGCATGGGACGCAGCGAAACGGAGCCGCGAAAGAAAGCGGCAAGCCGCCCGGCGCGAGCGGCTGAAAACCGTCACCGTGCGGCTTTATGTGCGCCCCGCATCTGGTGACGACCGCTCCGGGTTCGGCCACTGGGAGGCGGACTCCATCGTGTCGCTGGCCAGCAAGGTGGCGCTCAACGTCGTTCTTGAAAGGAAGAGTCGGCGTCTTTGCTTGACGAAGCTGCCGGGGAAGAGCTCCGGGCATACGAGCAGGGCGCTGGCGATTAGGCTCGGCTCCTTTTCTGGCAAGGCGCGTCTGTCGATCACGTACGATAACGGTAGCGAGAACGCCGAACATGAGGCGGTCAACAAAGCCTTGGGGACCGCGTCATACTTTTGCGCGCCTTATCACAGCTGGGAGAAAGGCGCCGTTGAAAGTGTCAATGGTTTGGCGCCGCGCTATATTCCGAAAGGGGCCGACATCGGCAAGCTGACGGAAGAGCAGATTAAATGGATCGAGGAGAAGTTGAACAACCGCCATCGAAAATGCCTTGGCTACCAAACTCCAGCCGAGGTTTTTGATAAACTATGTGGTGCGCTTGCTGGTTGAATGTGGCACCAGATCCGGCGCCCTATAATAAGGTGACGAGTCTTTTTCTGCGCCATATCAAAGACTCTGGCCATTTGTTCTCCGCCTCATACATCCTGTCCGTTTTTCGGGTTTTGCCCTCTTTCCGGCCAGGGATCCTGTTAGCAACACATAGAATTGTCCGGTTTTGCAGCTCATGAATTGTCCGCTATAGGTTATGGCTGGGGAAGCGGTGTAGGGCGTAGCCCGGAACAGCTTACCTAGCCATAGCCGTGCGCCCGGACTCACGCCACGGCCATCCCTTTCTTCACTATTTCTTTCCCATCGGCTCGATAGCTGGCAAGTTTTCTCGGCCCATGGGAGACCGACAGGCCGCCATCCTTGTATCGTCTGACCGTCACCTTGGCTTTCACATAGTGCAGCCTGTGAGGATCCTGGGGAATCTGAAGGATAAGCCCCTCGATCCGGACGCGGTTGTCCGAGCCCACAATCCTCTCGAATGTCTCGCACAATATATCCTCCAGCGGCCCGCCCACCCATGGCGCAAAGCGCTCCCCTCCTCCCTCGGCGCATGGGAAAACTCGGTGTTCAAAGTGGGCATGCAGGTCTTGCTCAGGTACCGGTTGGCCATGTCCACGATCCCGGCCAGCGCAAGCTCCTTGGGGAGGCGTTCCTGGTGGATCCTGAAAGCCCGCTCGCTTCTCCCCCTGGCTTTCGGTGAATAAGCCGGGATCATCTCCACCCGCAGGCTTTTCATGGCTTCCCCAAACTGGGTCAGGTTCACCTTGTCCACTTTCCCTCCGGCCTCCGGAGTGTTCCAGTAATGGGTCGCTCTGTCGGTGTATAGCGAGCAAAACAGGCCGCGTTTGGCTATCACATCTTCGATCCCCTTAAAGCTGCTCCATGTCCCTTCCTCCTCCACGAAGAACATCGAGTATTGTTCGTTGGTGGCGTCGTCCATGGTCACGATCAGGTCCCACTGTTTGCCGGGAACCCATTGGTGGGAGCTGCCGTCCTGGTGGATCATCATGCCGGGCAGGGGGGAACGGCCCCGTGGGCTTGCAACGTCTTCTTCACCCAACTGTAGCTGCGCTGGCC
>JAOUPQ010000052.1 GCA_029879765.1 Nitrospinota bacterium
TCAGGTGTAAAGCTGTGAAGAACTTCGTTTTTTATAATCCGACAAAGATATCCTTTGGCCGGGGCATGGTCCAGGAGACGGGAAACCAGGCAGCGGCTCATCTGGGGGCCAGGGTGTTGATTGTGTTTGGTCGCCAGAGCGCCAGGAAAACCGGGCTGCACTCTCTTGTATCCCAGAAGCTTGCCCAGGCTGGGGTTGAGACCGAAGAGATGTGGGGAGTGGCCCCCAATCCTTCCATAGAATCGGCCAGGGAGGGCGCCCGGATCTGCCGGGACAAGGGGATAACCGGTGTGCTGGCCGTGGGAGGAGGGAGCGTCATAGACTGCGCGAAGGCCATCGCCGCGGCCACATGGCATGATGGCGACCCATGGGAGCTGTTCGAAAAAAAGATAAAGCCTCCCAATGTGCTCCCCATAGGGTGCGTGCTCACCCTGGCCGCCACAGGCTCGGAAGCCAACGGAAACTCCGTCATGAGCAATCCGGCCACAGAACAGAAGCTGGCATGGTTCCACCCCGACGCTTATCCCGTTTTCTCCATCCTGGACCCGGAGCTGACATTCACCCTCCCGCCGGAACAGACCGCCTATGGCGCCGTGGATATCCTTTCGCATGTATATGAGCAGTTCTTCCATGATCTGGAGGAAACACATATCCAGGACGGACTGGCCATCACCCTAATGCGGTCGGTGATCAGTTCCGCGCCTGTCGCCCTGGCCCAACCGGACGATTATCACGCCCGGGCCAGCCTGATGTGGGCCTCCACCCTGGCGCTCAACGGGTTGATCGGCGCCGGGGCTGTGGGGGATTGGACCTGCCATATGCTGGAGCATGAGCTGTCGGCGAAACATGGCCTGGCCCATGGCGCAGGATTGGCGGTGGTGTTCCCCTCCTGGATGCGCCATGTGGCGATGCGGAAGGAGAAAAGGTTCCGTCTGTTCCTGGAGCGGGTTTGGGATGTCCCCACCGATGGGGTGTCGTCCCAAGAGCTGGGCCCCCTGGCCTTCGATACGGTGGCCAGGTTCTATCAGGACAAGTTGGGGATAGGGGTCACCATGCGGGAATATGGGGTGGAGAGCCCCCGGATCCGCGACATGGTGGAGAGCATGCTGGTCTATAAAACAAAAGAGACACTGGGGGGGCTGACTCCTGAGGAGATAACCCTGATATTCGAAAAAGCCGCCTGACCCCCGCTGGCGGGATTACTTTTTCCAGCGCACCCGTGGCATCACCTTTTTCGGGTCAATCAGGTCTTTATATTTAAGGATCCGCTCCAGCATTCCGGACACCACTTCGTCTGTCATCAGGTGCGGCTTTAGCCCCAGCTCCATCAAACCGGTGGAATGCGCCTCATATCGATGCTCCTCCATCTCCTTGCGTGGATTGTCGATGGGTTTGATTTTTACGTCCAGTCCCATATGGTTCCCCACTCGTTTCACCTTTTCGGCCAGCTCATTGACGCTGAACACCTGGGTGAACTGGTTGAGGATGCGCAACTTGCCATGGTCGGGAGGATGGACCATCGCCAGGTTCACGCATTTCAAAGTGTCGGTCAGGTTCAGGTATCCTCGGGTCTGGCCCCCTTTGCCATAGACCGTCAATGGAATTCCGGCCACCGCCTGGGTGAGGAACCGATTCACCACGGTTCCGAAAATATCGTCATAGTGAAAGTTCGGGATAAGCCTTTCGTCCATATCCGCCTCCGCTGTGGAGAGCCCGTACACCGGCCCCTGCATCAGGTCTGTAACCCGCAATCCATATGTGCGGACATAGAACCACAGAAGGTCGGTATCCAGCACTTTGGTGGTGTGGTACAGGCTGCCGGCCTGGCGAGGATACAGGAATTTGTCCTTGCGTCCCTTATGCTCGATCTCGATCCAGCCCTCCTCGATGTCAATGTTCGGGGTGCCGTATTCCCCCATGGTGCCTAGTTTGATAATATGGCACTCCGGGGCATGCTCCAGCACGGCGAAGATGATATTGAAGGTGGCGTTGAGGTTGTTGTTCAGGGTGAGATGGGCAGTGTCGAAACTCATCATGGAATATGGGGCGCTGGGCTGTTCGGCGTAATGGATAACCGTATCCGGCTTGAAATCGGCCACAGCCTTTGACAATGTCCGGTAATCGGCGCAGTCCCCGATCAAAACCCCCACACTTTTTCCCGTCAGGCTCTTGAAAATATCCGCCCGGGCGGTCAGGTTAGGATTTGGAGTGAGCGCCTCGGATCCGGTTTCCAGGGCGATGCTCCGGCGAAGGTAGTTGTCCATGGTCAGCACGTCGTGTCCCTTGGCGGCGAAATCCATAGCGGTGGGCCATCCCAGATAGCCATCTCCACCCAGAATCAGTACTCTCAATTCCCTATTCCTTAAATAAGTTGGTTGTCCATCAGGAACCTCTTCAGCTCCTCGGATTTCATCGGCCTCTCCGTCAGGGAGTTGTAGGCCCTGGTTAATTTCTCATCCCCGCTTTTGCCGGGGTAATCGTAGGAGATATCCTCATAAACCGATTTGAAAGCGGGCATGACGGAAAAGAAGCTGTCCAGTTCCACCGCTCTGCGGGTCTCCTCTTCGCTGAGCAGCTCCTCATATAATTTTTCCCCCGCCTTGGCGCCCATAAGCCAGATATCCACATCTTTTGGGTCATGTCCATATATGGGCGCCAGCACCTGCACCATCACCATCGCCAGATCCTTGATCCTCACCACCGGCATTTTGGTGACAAACACCTCCCCTCCCCGGGCCATGTGGACAGATTGCAGCACCAGTTCCGCCGCCTGGGCCACGGTCATGATGAAACGGGTCATTCGGTCATCGGTCAGGGTGACAGGGCCACCATCCATTATCTGCTTTTTAAACAGTGGGATAACCGAGCCTCGGGAGCCGAGGATATTGCCGAACCGGGTGGAGGCGAACACCGGGCCACCCTGGCGTTTTACGGCGTTGGCGGCGGTCATCAGCCGCTCTCCCATCAGCTTTGTGGTTCCCATGACGTTGGTCGGGTTCACCGCCTTGTCCGAGGAGGTGAAGAGGACGTAGCCGACGTTGTTGGTCAGGGCGGCGTCTATGATGTTCTGGACCCCGTTGATATTGGTCTGCACCGCGTCCCTGGGGGATTTCTCGCACAGGATCACATGTTTCAGCGCGGCGGCATGCAGGATGATGTCTATACCCACGGTCTTGCGGACAAGTTTATCCCGGTCGCGCACATCCCCCAAATAGAGCCGGACCCTTTTGTCCTCCCGGTTTTCCTCTTCCAGGAAAAACAGATCGCTTTCGTTGTTGTCCAGCCCGATGATCTCCGCCACTTCCCTGGCGCGCACCTGGCGCAAAAGCTCAACGCCCACGGTGCCGCAAACTCCCGTGATCAGAACCCGCTTATCTTTCCATTTGTCCATGAAATCGTCCGGAAATAGTTTCCAAGTTGTGCGCCACCTTCCCCTGGTGGCAAGAAACATCAAGGGCCATTCTATAGGATAAAAGAAACCCTATCAACAAAGGTATGAAATAGTGGCGGCTGATTGGCCAAAAGAGAGGGCAGAAACTGAACCGGGCTTGTATCATCCGCCGCAGGGGAGGGGCAGTGGAATTTCTATGGCGCTCATTCCGATGTCCCAAGGCCAGAAAATGACCGGTCCGGCCATAAACAGGCGCATATGCTGCTCCGCCTGTTTATGGCCTTTACCAGCTATCTGTTATATCCCCGGCCTTTGCTGTATTTTTCCCGCTCATCGTTGCGGTTGCCCCGGTTATCCCGGTCCCGGTCCCTGTCCCGGTCCCTGTCGCGATCCCTGTCGCGATTTCGGTCCCTGTCGTCCCGATCCCGATTGCTCCCCCCTTTGCCATAGCCTCCCCCCTTGCCGTAGCTGGATGGTTTCGGCTTTCCCTGGCGCTTTCCTTTGGGGTAGACCACCACTTTGCGGCGGTTGCCCTGTCCTTCAGAAATAGTTTCCACCCGGTTGTCTTCCGCCAGGGTGGAATGGACGATCTGCCTTTCTGCCGGGCTCATGGGGTTGAGCCGGACCGGTTTGCCGGTGCGGGCGGCTCTTTCGCATGCGTCTTTGGCGATCTGGAAGACTTTGAACCTGCGGCGCTCGCGATAATATTCCGTATCGACTATCAGGCGTATCCGCTCTTCCCTGGTGCGATTGATATATATGTCCGTCAGGTACTGGATGGACTCCAGGGTATCCCCCTTGCGTCCGATAAGCAGGGCGCCGTCCTCCGATTCGATGACCAGCAGCAGTCGATCCTCCAGGCGCCAACCCGTCACTTGCCCGCCCATATCCATTTTGGTCAACATACCGGAGACAAAAGCAACGGCCTTCTCCCGGTCTTCGTCGGTGGCGGGGGAGTTGTCGTAATCTTTGTACACAGGGGCCACAAAGTCCGCCTCTTCCCTATCCCTGGCGCGAGATTCATCCATATCCATCGGCTCATCTTCCGGGGCGGGATTCAGGCTGTATGTCTTTCTTCCATACCCTTTTCCCTCCGGGGGAACGACGATGCCGGATAGGCCCTCCGATGCCCAGGGCCTGTATTTACTGGCGAAAGTGGCCATGCCGGGAGGCGCGGAAACAGGCCGGGGCTGGGGAGAGGGGGCGACGACCTCCTCTTCCTCCTCTTCCGGCTCCTCGACTTCCAGCTCTTCAGCCTCATCGGGTTCCTCCACTTCCGGTTCTGTTGGAGCGGCGGCCTCCGGAAGGTCATCCGGCTCCTCCATGGGTTCCGGTTCTGGCGCCGGTCTGGGCGCTGGGGTGGGGGCTGCCACCGGGGTCGCTTTCAGGCGACCTTTCAGCTTTACGCTTCTCCCCCCCATTCCCATGAATTTTCGTTTGACCTTCAGGTCCTCGAATTCCACATTGTTAACATCGGATTCATTCAACTGCTCCAAAATTCGCTTTTGCGCTTCTTCCCTTGTTTGCGCTTCCGCTTCAACCCATTCCATATTTTTTTCCTATGCTGTTTTGTCTGGAGTCTCGTTACTTTCGAGAGGCTCGCGGTTGATGATCCACTGCTGGATGATGGAAAGAATGTTGTTCACCATCCAGTAGAGGATAAGACCTGCCGGGAACGAAAGAAACATGAAGGTGAAGACCACTGGCATTATAAGCATGATCTGCCGCTGGGTCTTGTCTCCTGTGGAAGGCGTCATCCATTGCTGCACGAACATGGTGGCGCCCATTATTAACGGCGTGACATAGTATGGATCTTTTTCGGTAAGATCTGTGATCCATAAAATCCATGGCACACCTTTCAATTCGATCGATTCATATAAAACCTTGTACAGACCAAAGAAAATCGGAATCTGCAGGAACATCGGCAGGCATCCCCCCATGGGGTTGACCTTGTTGGTCTTGTAGAACTCCATCAGTTCCTTGTTCAGCTTTTCCTTGTCATCCTTATAAAGATCCTGCAGCTTCTTCATCTGGGGCTGCAGTTTCTGGAGCCTTTTCATCGACCGGAATCCCTTCTGGGACAGGGGGAAGAGGGCTATCTTGGTCAACACGGTGAGCATTACGATGCCCCAGCCCCAGTTGCCGGTGAAGGCCTGGAACTTGTTGAGCAGCCAGAACATCGGCTGCGCGATGATATTGAACCAGCCGTAATCGATTATTTTCTTCTGGTCATGGTCGAATTTGTCCAAGATTTCATGGCGCTTGGGCCCCAGGTAAAACCGGATGGAATTGGGGGCGCCGGACTTGTATTCCCACTCCAGGGTGGTGTTGTAGTCATCTATATAGCTGGTGCGCACCAGGGAATCCCCTTCCCCCTGGGGCATGCCGATCACCGCGTAGTACTTGTGGGTGAAGGCGGACCATTTGATGTTCCCCTTATACTCACGAACCCTTTTGTCCTCGTCCGGATCGTCCATCCGGTACTGGTTGCCGATTCGGAACATGGGGCGATGGTAGGAGAGGTACTGCATGGCGATTGGTTCGTCGTCAAACAAACCGAACCACACCACGGAGTAGTTGAACTGGCCCCATTGGGGCGCCGAGACCACTTCCACCGTGAAATCGAATTCATATTCCCCAGGGTAGAAAACATATTTTTTCCGGACCACGACCCCTGTGGAGTGGGCAAGCTCGAAAGTCACCGGCAGGGGTTTGCCAAGCTGGCTGATATCCATGGTTCCGGCGGCGCCATCATAAGTGAAAATGGCGGTATTGATGATCCGGGAGAAATCCTCCTTGGGAAACTTCAGCCCCAGGGTCGGGTATGGAGTGACTTTTATAAAGTCCGCCTCGTCCCCATCCTCCTTGGCTTCCTTGTATTTCTTTTCCTGCTCCTGGGCAAAAACCACCGGATCTAGGATCAATTCGGCAGGCTCACCATTTATGTTGTTATAGCCGTCCATCCGATAGTTTTTCAGGGTGGCGCCCCTGGTGGAGAGGACGATGGTGGCGGCGCCTGTGTCTATGGTGATTTCCTCCCCCGCCGAGGCTTTGGCTTGGGGGGTTTGAGCCACTGTTTCCATCCCCGCTACCGCCTGGGGTGGGAGGAAGTCACCAGATTCGGCGGCTAGAGGGGCGGTGGCGCCGGGGGGGTCTGTGGCGGGTTGGGCCACAGGAGTTTCTTTTTTAGCCTCTTGATCCAGCTTCTTTTGTTTCGCCTTCAGCAAATGCTCCTGGGCGGCTTTGTCCAGATATTGGCCGAATCTCATCTGGTAATAGGCCTGGTAGACGAAAATAAGAGAAATTGCCAGGATCAGGGAAATGATAAATTTTCTGTCAAACATTTACGGAACCGGATCAAATCCGCCTTTGTGGAATGGAGTGCATCGAAAAAGTCTTCCCAAGGCGAGATAGACACCACGGATGGCGCCATGCCGCTCCACCGCTTCGGAGGCGTAAGCCGAGCATGTGGGGACGTGTATGCACGCCGGAGGCAGGAATGGCGAGATAAGGGCCTTGTACCCTCTCAAAAAGAAGACTATTAGTTTTTTCATATATCCTGGAACACCGCCGGCTGTTTGGATGTCAGTTTTTTTGCCAGCCCGCCGTTTTTTCGGCGAAAGTCACAAATTCCCTAAGGATGTTCCTGTACTCCAGAGGCCTTTTGCCTGGAGTCACCCTGATTACCAAGTCATAATCCTGGGCGAGGCGAAACCTGTTTGTTCGGAAAACCTCGCGCAACAGCCGTTTGCATCTGTTTCTTCTCACGGCCTTGCCGACCTTGCGGGAAATATCCAGGCCGATCCTCGATCGCTCCAGATGGTTGGCCATGTAAAAGAAAATCAGGCCACTCCCCGAATATCGCTTTCCATTCTTAAAAACTTTAAGAAACTCCGGCCGCTTGCGCAGCCGGTCGTCCTTGCTGAAGCCAAAGTCGGCAATGGTTACACCGACAGGCGCTTGCGCCCCTTGGCCCTTCTTCTCTTCAAAACCAGTCGTCCCCCTTTGGATCGCATGCGGACCAAAAATCCGTGGGTCCTCTTTCGCGGAGTGCTGTGGGGCTGATATGTGCGCTTCACCGTTTTTCTCCTTCACGGGCAAATACTTTAAAATAGCTAATCATCTTATATTGGACCCTTGCCCACGTCAATTAATTTATCATGCTATTTCATTTCAAAGGGTTGGTCAACTTTTTTCCCTTCCGCCCGTGTTTGGCCTGCCGCCGCGGCCAGCCATTCCACCGCCGCGCAGTGGCCGAGCGCCCCATCCTCCCTCGTCATTGAATATGAAAATATCGTTTTCCAGTCCGGTTTGTATAGCCCGCAAATATCCAGTTATGGTAACATCTGTTTAATTTGAAAATATATTCATATGACAAATAAGCTTTGGATCGCTTCGGCGGTGGTGTGCCTTGCCATGACCAGCGCCTGCGCCACAATGGACAACGGGGGAGAGCCGGGCAACTCCAGCAGAAGGTTCAAAGCCCATACGATCATTTATACCAGGGCCCCCCAGCCGACGGTGAGCTCGAAATCCTTTGTGACCCGAATTGAATCGAGCACCAGATCCAACGTCAGAAGCCTCAGGTTCAACAACTATATCAGCGATCCGAACAAGCCTGATGTGGTGGTGACCCTGGCCATCTCCAGCGCCAGGGCGGGGCTGGCTATCTATGACAGTTCCGGCGCGCCTTTGGGCAATTTCCCCAACGGAAAGGCTTTGCAGGATCTGGTGGAATTCGAGGACAAGACAGAGAATGGCAAGACTGTCGTGCGTTGGTATCTGGCGGAGCATAAAATCCTGAGTGTATTTGAGACCTACGACGCCAAAGGCGTTCTGGGGTATTCGGAAAACACTTTCTACCTGCTGGACTGATCCCCCCGTTTGCTGTAATTACCGCCGGGATTCACCCTTCATCACCCTATTTACCGCGCCAATCAATTGCTCCGAGCTGAATGGCTTGGCCAGAAAACAGGCGACGGATTCGCTTTGCGGGATCTGTTTGTCCATCGATTTGTCGTATCCAGAGGTTAGGATTACGGCGACCTGCTTTTTCAGCTTTTTCAGGTGGGTAAGGGTCTCCCTGCCATCCATCACAGGCATGGATAGATCCAGGATCACCAGGTCGATCTCATCGGAATTTTCATAAAGCGTGGCCAATCCTTCCTTGCCGTTGGAGGCGGTGTGGACTTTATAGCCGCACATGTCCAGGGCCAGACGGCATGCGGTGCGAAGGTGCTCCTCGTCTTCGATAATCAGGATGGCGCCGGAGCCGGCAGTGGTGGCTCGGGTATAAACCGAAGTCTCTATCCTGGTCGCGCCGCCCAGGGTTTTGCTCGCGCCTCCTGTGGGGAGCATGACACTGATGGTGGCGCCATCTCCCCTGGCGCTTTTCACCGCCACCGATCCGTTATGGGCGCGGATGATACCCAGAACCACCGCCAATCCCAATCCCCGGCCCTTGGGCTTTGTGGAGAAAAAGGGATCAAACATCTTTCTGGTGGTTTCCTCGTCCAGGCCGGGGCCGTTGTCCATCACTTCGATCAATACCCATGGGCCTCTTTCGGTGTCAATGGTTTCGAAATATGATTGACTCACATCGTTGTGATTTTGAATTTCCCTGGATCTTACGGTTATCTTTCCCCCGTCCTCACCCATCGCCTCGGCGGCGTTGGTGATCAGGTTCATCACCACCTGGCTGACTCCGACAGCGTCCATTTTTGCCTGAGGGGATTGCGGATCCAGATCCAGCTCAATCATGATCTTTTTGGAAAAGGAAACCTGAAGCAGTTGCGCCATCTCTCTGATCAATTCATTAATATCTGTCATCTTGAACACTCCGGAGCTCTGGCCCGTATACGTCAACATATGGCGGCAGATTTCCGCCGAACGTTGAGAGGCCTTCATTGCGTCATTGATCCGATTCACGGCTTCGCTCTCTTTGGGAAGCTCCATCCGCGCCAGATCCAGGTTTACCATGATAGATGATAGCAGGTTATTAAAATCATGCGCCACACCGCTGGCCAGCAAACCCATGCTTTCCATTTTCTGCGCCTGCCGCATCTTGTCGTCGATCCTGCGCCGCTCCTCCTCCATTCGGCGTCGGGCATCCCTTTCCCGGATAACGCCGATACCAAAACCGGCGTCCTTGGCCAGCCCGGACAGCAGGTCTATTTCCTCCTGGTCAAAGGCGTCTCTCTCGCTGGAATAGACCATCAAGGCTCCCCAGACTACATCTTCCACCATAATGGGGAACGCTCCCGAGGAGGCGAATCCCCGCTTGATCGCCTCTTCTTTCCATGGGGCGAATCGGGAGTCGGTGGTGGTGTCCCGGGTGATTTGGGGGGAAAGTGACCTGATGGCGGTCCCCGTGGGGCCCCGGCCTGTGGGTTCATCGGCCCATGTGATATTTATGTTCGTCAGGTAGTCCTCTTCAAACCCGGCCTGGGCCACCGGCAGCACCCTCTTTTCCTCGTCATTCATTCTGGCGCCGATCCAGGCCAGCTTGTATCCGCCAATATCCACCATGATCTGGCACATCCTGTCCAGGAACAGCGACTCGCTTATTGCGTCGATAAGCTCATGATTCACGGCGTGTCTTGCCCGCAACGCCCGGTTTGCCCTTTGCAGGTTGATTTTGGTGAAGTCGAGCCTGCTGGAGATCGATTTCACCTCGGTGATATCTTCCTTGACTCCAAGAAAACCGGAAATAACCCCGGCCTCATCCCTGATGGGGCTTATGGTGGCCCGCTCCCAAAACAGCCCGCCATCCTTTCGTTTGTTGACGAACTCTCCCTTCCACTCCCGACCTTTCAGGATAGTGCTCCACAA
The DNA here is from genome assembly GCA_029879765.1 of Nitrospinota bacterium. Lineage (GTDB taxonomy): Bacteria > Nitrospinota_A > UBA7883 > UBA7883 > UBA7883 > JAOUMU01. The sequence continues at coordinate 10,223 of JAOUPQ010000052.1, forward strand.
GTCTGTATAAACTTCCGGCGGGGTGAACTCCGTCTTGAGGATGCTCGGTGTCTTGTCGAGCAACTCCTCCATGCTATATCCCGTCTCCTTCAGGAACTTCTGGTTGGCGTAGGTTATGACCCCCCGTTTGTCGGTGACGACCATGGAAACAGAGCACTGCTCCATGGCGCTGATGAACAGTTTTCCATACTCGGAAATAACCTGTTCGGTGGGGGTGATATCTTTCATTTTCCGCAATCCATTTATGCCGCCCAATAATCCATATCCAAAACCGGAGGATTATTTTCTTGTCCCCATCCCCGATGCGGCTGATTGTGCGCTATAATTAATACATGTATTACAATGTGGCTCGATCGTATGTTGAAGATACAACCTGTGCCCCAGCGGTGGGGCGCTGATATGCTCTTTCCTGTCACCGCCGGTTTATTTGGCGCAGGTTTGGCCGGGGATGGCGCAGAGTGAGAACTGCCGCCATAATTACACTGCTGCTGGCGTTGGGTAGTATGGCCGAAGACGTTCCTTCCTGGTGCAAGGACCACCCTCTTTTTCCTCCTCCCGCCGGTTTTCTTTGCGCCGACTACGAAGAGAGTGAATTTGACGCCGAGGAGCTGTCCATTGGAGAAAATGGGGCGGACATCATCGTGGAAGGGCGGGTGACCACCATCAAATATTCCCGCGAGGAAGAAGGCCCCGCCGATCCCGGGAAGATCATGGATGGATATGCCAAGCTTATCGCCAGCCGGGATGGGGTAAAGTTGTGGAGAAAAGAGGAGAACGGGGAATCCTTCGGGATTTTCCGGATCAAAACCGACAGACATTCCATCTGGCTGAAGGTATCGGCAAAAAGCGACATTATTGATCTTGTGGTGATCGAGGGGAAGGAAGCGAACTGAAACAATCTTCATCCGGTCCATATCCTTTCTGCCACTGCTCTGCGCTCACACAGTTGTTATATCGGCGTCTGCGTTTCGGTCGATAATCCTCGACAATTTTTCGTTAAAAGGGCCTGCTTTGGAAATCTTGTGGATGGTCACCCGTCCGGTCGGCGCCGGGGCGGGGGTCGATGGAGCAGTCTCGTCCACCAAAAACACCAGTGCCGGGCAACAGCCCTCATCCACCAGCGCTTCCAAAGTGGACAATATAAAAGCCATATCATCAGAATTGTCGGCGCCGGAGCCGGTCATCAAGATATGGGGCCGGATGGAATGGACCAGCGCCATGGCTTCCCGGGAGTTGAGGGCGATGGAGACTTCGTTGCCCCCCTGGACCATTTCCCTTTTTACTTCAACTATGGAATGATGGCTCTCCCCGAAATATAAAATCCTTTTGGATCTGTTTGGCAGCCTTACATAAAACTCCGTTCCGCCGCCTTCTCTCGATTCAAACTCCAGGGAGCCTCCCAGGGCGTTCATGATCTCCAGCGACAAGGAAAGCCCGATCCCAAGCCCCTTTTCCCCGGCAGTCCCCTGGCGGCGGCACTTCGGGTCCGCCTGGAACAGAATATCTTTCAGGTCCCCGGTAATCCCCATGCCCCGGTCCTTCACGGCGATGGTCGGGCCGTGACGCATGACGATGGTGATTTCCACCTCTTCCTTTGGCTTGCTGTATTTAATGGCGTTGGACACCAGGTTGTGCAGAACTTCCGCCAGCAGGCCATGATCGGTGTTGATATTCCATCCATTGGGGATGCTGTTTTTCAGCGTTATATTTTTGGAATTGGCCGAATCGCTCAATCTGTCGATTAATTCCTCGGCCACCGACCAGCAATTTACAGAGGAAATCTTGGGGTCGATCTTTCCCTTTTTCAGTCGGCTAAGATCCAGCAGGCGCTCTATCATCTGCAACAAGGCGTTGGAGTTGTCCAGGCAGCGCGCCAGCATGTTGTCCCGCATCGGGGCTTCCATCTCCAGCTCGGTGATGGCGTTGAGCATCCCTATGATGGAGCCCAAAGGTTCCCGCAGGTTATGGGCCAGCAGGGATATGAAAGTGTCTTTCAGCTCCGTGGCTCTCCCGGCTTCATTTAAGGCTTCCACCAGTTGGCGTTCCGTCCTTTTTCGCTCCGTGATGTCCCGGACAGCCAGGACGCTGACCATTATCCCCTTGTTGGGAATGCTGCGCCCGCGTATCTCTACATCCATTTTGCCGTTGTGACAAGTCACTTCCAGAACCCATAAGTCCTTGTCCTCGTCCAGTTCCTTTTTCAGGGCCTGAGTGTATTCCTGGTCCACCAGGCTGACAACCGGCGCCCCGTGGACCAGGCGGCTGTCGAGCCGGAACATCTTTGCGAACTGGGTGTTGACGTCCAGGATTCGACCATTCTGGTGGACGGCGATCCCCTCGAAAGAGGCGTCGGCCAAAGCCTTGAACCTGGTTTCACTTTCCCGCAGGGCCTCTTCGGCCGCCTTGCGCTCCTTGATTTCCTTGTCCACTTCGCTGACTTTGGCCAAAAGCTTGGAGTTGGTTTGCTCCAACTGCTGGGCCAGCTCCAGCCGCCCATCCTGCAGACGTTTCTTCTCCAGACAGGACGCGACCTTGGCGCTGAGGATAGTGAAGTCGCATGGTTTGACGATATAATCGTCGGCGCCCATCTTCAGGCAGCGGGTGGCGCTCTGGGAGTCGTCCACGCCGGTGAGCACCAGCACAGGGATATGTTCCAGCGACCTGTCGGCCCGGATTTTTGTAAGGATCTTGTATCCATCCATTCCGGGCAAAAGCAGATCCAGCAAAACCAGATCAATCGGCGCGCGCTTCATTATTCCCATGGCATGAAGGCCGGAATGGGCGAAAAGAACATTGTGTCCCAGCTTCTTGTCGATTACCTGGGCCAATAGTGCGCAGGTTTTTTCGTTGTCGTCGACAACCAGCACGGTGTGGATATGCCTGGAATCATGGGCATAGGGGATGTCTAAAAGATGATCGCTGAACCGGGAGCCGAAACTTGGGCCCATAACTAGCCTCCGAAAAGCCAACAATCCCCGGATTTCCGCTTTGGCAAAATAGCCATTCTCTTACTAAAAACACCTTGAATAATGCCAAAGAACGATCTAAATATCAAGTTAATAATTAATGTTCCGAGAGGTGTGGAATTCTGAACAAAAAGAAACAGGACATATCGCTATACTTGGCACGATATGGTGCAATTATCATTTACAGGAATACATAAAACGGAAATTAATACCCATTGATAACTCATCAACCCCCTTTATGCAGCACCGATGCAAAGAATCCGTCTATCCCGTGCATTCCAGGCAGGATAAGCATGTCGCCTTCCTCGGTTTCCAGATCCCGCAGCCTGGGATTTATGGCCGAAACCGGAATACGGGTCAGGTTTTTGTGGGCGCCAAGGAGTCCATTGACGTTGTGGCGTCCTTCCTCCGGCTCCACAGAGCAAATTGCATATACAAGCTTGCCACCCACCCCCAGGTTTTCCACCGCCTGTTCCAGTATCCTTCCCTGAACCCGGCTCATCCGCTCAATCAGTTGTATATCCTTGCGCCATTTGCCTTCCGGGTGGCGCCGCACAAGGCCAGTCCCGGAGCAGGGGGCGTCTATGAAAATATGGGAAAAGGATCCCCGGACCGGCCATGGCGAGGACATATCCCCCACCACAGGGGTGACGGAGCCAATACCCTGCCGTGTCATGTTGGTTTGCAGCGACTTCAACAGACTGAAATTCAAATCGAAAGCCAGCACCTGTCGGGCGGTTTGGCCAAACAACCCGCTTTTTATCCCTTTGCCACAGCATATATCCAGGACCGTATCCTCCGCGCCCGGCGCCAGCAGGGACGCCGCCAGATATGATGCCCCATCCTGGGGCTGGATCACCCCCTGGGAGATAAGCGGGGAATCGGGCGCCAGCTGCCCATGAACTACCTTCCACAATCCTTCCGCCATCTCGAATGGCTCCACCTCTATATTGTATTGCTCAAGCATATCGGAAACTTGCAACGGTGTATATGCAGCTTGGTTTGGGCGTATATACGCCGCCGATTTCTCCTGGCAGTGGAGCAATACCTTTTCTGTCAGTTCGGCGCCGTAATTCTTCAACCATCTGCCCACC
>JAOUPQ010000260.1 GCA_029879765.1 Nitrospinota bacterium
CGGCTGCGACCATTTCCGCAATAACCTTGAAAGCGGCGGCGGATTCCGCGGCGGCTTTGGCGGAGGCCTCGGCGGCGACGGCGGCTTCTTCCGCATTCTTGGCGGCGGCGATGGCTGCGTTGTTTAAGTCATTGGCGGCCTCGCTCTTGGACTGCTGCAACTGCTGGTTGGAAGCCCACTGGGAGGTAAGCTCATCTTTGAGCGTTTTATTTTCATTGGCGAGTTTGGAGTTTTCAGCGCGCAGTTTCTCCAATTCAGAATTATTGCAAGCCGCTGTCGATAACATAAGCAGAACAGCCGCCATGGCCGTAATCATCCGGTTCATTAAAAATCTCCTATACATAAATGTCATTGATTGCGACTTCACATCCCTTCCCGAGATTATACAACATTTCTCCGGCGGATTTGATAGATTGCGAAAAATACACTCAACTATCCTTGCTGGTATGAATTCCCAGCTTCTTTATCTTGTACCACATGCTCCTCTCGCTGACCCCGAGCATCTGGGCCGCCTTGTTCTGGCGTCCGCCGCATTTTTCCAGCGCCTCCAGGATCAGGCTTTTCTCAAACTCGTTCACCCTGCCATCCAACCCCTGCCCATCATTATCCTCCGTCCTTTCGCCAGCCACCTGGGAGGATACTCCAATATTATCCGGCAGGTGAACCGGCTCGATGGTGTCGGTATCGCATAGCACCACCGCCCTCTCCATGGTGTTCTCCAGCTCCCGGACATTCCCCGGCCAGGAATGGCTGGAGAGGATCTTCATCACTTCTGGGCTGATCTTCTTCTTCGCCAGGCCATTCTCCGCGCAGAACCGGACCAGAAAATGGCCGCACAGGGCAGGGATATCCTGTTTGCGCTGGCGAAGGGGGGGGATGGGGATCACCAGCACATTCAGCCTGTAGAACAGATCCTTGCGGAAAGTCTCCTGGGCCACGGCGGCGTCCAGGTCCCTGTTGGTGGCGGCGATGATCCGGATATCCACCTTGCGTGGTGTATGGCTGCCCACCCGCTCCACTTCCCTCTCCTGGATCACCCGCAGCACCTTGGCCTGGATCGACGAGGACATGTCGCCGATCTCATCCAGGAATATGGAGCCACCATTGGCCGCCTCGAACTTCCCCATTCGCGCGTCCACCCCGGTGGCCACGTTCTTCTCTATGCCGAAAAGCTCCGCCTCCAGCAGCGATTCGGCCAGGGCGGAGCAGTTCACCCCCACGAAAGGCCCGCCGTTTCTGGGGCTGTTGTAATGAATCGCCTTGGCCACCAGTTCCTTGCCCACTCCGGTCTCTCCGAGGATCAGCGCGTTGGAGCGCACCCTGGCCGCTCTGGAGGTCAGGTCGAACACTTCCTGCATCCTGCCCGACTCCCCCACTATATGGTCGAATTTATAGCGGTTTTTCAGGTCCAGCTTCAGGTTCTTGTTTTCCAGCACCAGCCTGTGTTTCTCGAAAGCCTTGTCCAGGTTCACATACAGCTCGTCCGGATCCACAGGCTTGATCAGATAATTGAAGGCGCCCTCCTTGATCATGTTCACGGCCACCTTTATGTCCCGCGAGGCGGTGAGGACGATCACCGGCAGGTCAGCGTCGACATCATGGAAAGCCTTCATCATTTCCAGCCCGGTGGTGTTGGGCATGAAGTAATCGATAACCGCCGCGTCGAAAGTTCGGGAGGCCATCTCCTTCATGGCGTCCCGGAAAGTCAGGCAAGTGACCACCTGATACTTTTTCAGGGCCAGAAAGCTTTCCACCATTTTCAAGGTATTCAGGTCATCATCCACAACCAGAATACGTTCCTTCTCTTCCAACGATCCCTCCATGGGCTATATCCACATCCTTCGGGTCATAAACTGGCCTCCAGCTCACGGCTCTGGCCGCCCCCTATTCTAGTCTCCGGTCGGTCGGCAAGGGTTCGGGGCCAGTCGAAACCTATTGTAAATCCTTTCCCAGTATCCGAGTCTATCCATATCCTCCCTTCGTGCATCTCTATTATCTTTTTCACCGAAGGCAACCCCAGCCCCACTCCCCTCTTCCCTTTATGGGCCTGATAGTAATCCTGAAACAGGTTTTCACACAATTCCTTCGGCGCCCCGTCTCCATCGTCCTGCACCACCACCTCCACCAGGGCCCCATTCAGGGCCATCCGCACCCGGATGGTGGACCGGGCGTGCTTTATGGCGTTGCCAATCAGGTTGATGAACACCCGCTCCATCTGGGCCGGGTCCAGATCCGCCTGCAGATCCGACTCCAGGGCAAGCTCCACCATCTGGCCATGGTCGAGCCGGATCACCGCCCCGTTCACTTCCAGCCTTATGGAGCGCGCCAGAAGCTCCGGGGTATAGATGCGGATCGCCTGCTCCAGCGGTTCGGCCAGATTGCGGCGGGATATATCCAGCGCCAGCTTCCCATCCCGCAACTTGGCGTAGACCAGGATATCTTCGGCGAACCGGGTGATCTTGTCCGTGGCCAGCAATATGCTGTCGGCGGCCATCCTGCCCGGCCCCTCCTGGTCGGCGGTGGGGGTGGACTTGAGGATCCTGGCAAAGCCGGCGATGGGGTTTATGAGAGAGAGCAGATCGTGGGTGAGGGAAAAATAGAGCCGCCCCTTTTCCGTTTCCCGCTCGGTGATCTCCTCGAACATCCTGGCGTTAACCACCGCCACGGCGCACATGTTGGCCACGGCCTTGAGCAGGGCCACCGAGTCTTCGTCATACAACCCGGTTTTGGAATAGCTTTGGACAGAGACGACCCCCACCATTTCCCCCTGGAAGATCATCGGCGCCCCCAGCCAGCTCCTGGCCGGTTTGCCTCCATGACGAATGCCCAGTTTTTCACATTCGCTGACAGTATCGTGGGTCATCAGCAAAGGACGCCGGTTCTTGATTATCCAGCTGTTGATCCCGTCGGAAAGCGGATACACCTCCGGTCTGCCGGGGGAGGAGTCTCCATTGAAATAGCTTGCCAGAAAGGAAAGCTCGCGCCGATCCTGATCATAGACAATCACATTGACTTCATCGGTCTCCAGCACCTGTCCCAGCCGGGAGACTATCTCCGGGGCCATCTCCTTCAAGGTAAGCTTCCCGGCGATAAGGCCACCGATGTAATTAACCGTCTCCATGTCCCGCGCCATAGCCTCGTCCCTACGGCGGGTCATCAGGTTTTCCAAGGCATGGCCCAGGCTGGCCAAGGCCATGGTCAGCAGGCTCATTACCCGATCTGAAACAGCTCCGTCGCTTTGGCCATCACTGCTCCCCAACGCGATAAAGACACCAGCCGCGTCTCCGGCGGCAGTCACCGGGCCGCATATGACAGTCCTGGCGCCCAGCCTGGCGCAGGGGCTGCCTGGCGGCGGCGGGGCCACCGATAATTGTCCGGAGCCGAGCGCATGGCCACAGACGCATTCCGGGGCGTCCAACCGATCGAAGCATAATTGAAAATCCGTGGTTTGAGTTTGCGCCCGGACAGCCGATTTCTTATCCACGGGCCACACCCTTATGGCGCCATCAGTCGCCCCAACCATCATGAGTATATCCCCGAGAAGTTTTTCCAGGGCTTTTTGGAGCGCCTCTTCGTCACAAACCTTGTTCAGGCCGGTGACAAGGGAATGGTACCAGTCCAGATCTCCTCTATTTATCGTCTCTATTGGCCTTTTCATGAGAAGACAGCGCCTATGTTTGCGGTCATTGCCTTCTCTATGAATATGGAGTTTCGCTCCGCAGCGACCTTTGCCGCAGCCATGAACCGGGCGTCCCCTTTCGGCTTGGCAAGGTCGACCACCGTGTCTATTTCATCGGATATCGCCCTTATGACAGAACAGGGGACTCCATGGAGCCGGGCGATGGAAGAGGCTGTGTGCGATTCCATATCCACGCAAACAGCGTTTCCCACGGCCAGAGCCATTTTTTCCCTGGGGCCCAGAGGTTTATCAGACTGCAGAACCACTCCGCCACAAAAAACATCGCCATCATAATCATGCGCGGTGGGAACCATTTCCAGGGGCTTAAAGTCAGCCTGCTCTCCGCCCACCAGCCCCGCCGCTTCCGGAATCACGATATCGCCGACTTTCATCCCTTTGCGCAAGGCCCCAGCCAGGCCGAAGATTACCACCCTTTTAACGTTGAAGTTGGAATGGACAAACTGATGGGCCAAAGCGGCCCTGGCGCTCCCTACCCCGGAAACCAGAACCAGCACGGGTCTTTCACGCCAAAAGCCAGCTAAAATGGAAAACCCATCTTTTGAAACAATATTTTCCATTTTGAAA
>JAOUPQ010000053.1 GCA_029879765.1 Nitrospinota bacterium
GGCCCATATCCCCCACCCTGGTGGTATACCCTCCCCCTCCGTTGACGAAGAGAGCTTCGCTCACATCGTCATTGGCGAACTCCCGACGGTTGAGCCCGAAATTGGCCTTCCAAGACATGGGGGTGAAAATGCTGTTTATCGGACTTAGGGAAACGATGCCCACCAGATCCGCCCGCTCGATCCATAGTTTCCCTTTTTGAGGCTGAGTCGAAAAGGAAAAGGATAAAAAATCGATCTGGGAACCTTCCACATATCCTGCCTGCGGGTCCATGATATCGTGCAGGGCCGGCCGCAGGGAGAAGGTGGCCCTGTTCCCTTTCGGTCCATCGTTTGCTTCGTACCCCAGGGTAAAGGCGCCGGAGAGGTGGCCCATGTCCGGGCGCTGCGGAGTCTTGACCGGCCGGACAGAGGGAGGATCCCCACCCATACTTCCCCTGGACGCGAGGGTGGCCAGGAAGAGCTTCTGATACTCTTTCTTCCCCAGCTTGTTTTCGGCGAACCGCTTCTGCAGCAACTCCGCGGCCATGTCCAGAACCAGCTTGCGCGCATTGTCATCGGGCAATGTTTTGATGGCTTCAACAGCAGCCACTTTCCCTTCGGCGATTTGCCAGGAGACCTCGATCCACTCCTTCCCCATGGAATCGGCCATCGCCATAATCTTTGTCATCTTTGAAGGGCGATATGAAACCCCGGTGACAATACCGGATTCCAGGACACGGCGAAACGAATCCACCGGCAGCACATATGAACCCCAGCCGCTGGTGAGGTCCAGCGAGGGGCGTGCGGCTTCCAGCAGGAACAGGATTATATAAGCGCAGTTTTCATCGAAGAAGTAGTAATAAGAGTATTTCCTGTCCAGTTCCCAAAGATGGTATAGCATCATTCTGGCTTCCTCCGCCGAGAGGTCCAGGTGATACTCCCATAGGTCCCTCAAGTCTATATCGTTATATTCGCTAACTTTGTCATAGTACGGGAGGAACGAGAAGAATCCGTGGTAGTAGCCGAATAGCCCGTAATATGCGTATAGCGGGCCTCGGTATGCATCGGTTCGGGCGGCGTAGCTGATGGCGTTGGAAAGTAATTTGCTTTCGGTCCTGGTGTCCACCCGGAGGAAGGGGTGTCCGAACATGGAGGCAGGAGAGTTGATATGGGCGGAGGCGAATATCATGGAGACGGATGTGGGGTCTGCTTTAGTCATGCTTTTATCCAGCAGTGGGCAGGCGACCTGGGGAAGGGGCGCCGAGGATAGACCCAGCTGCTGATCCAGCCACCGGAACCGGGCCGGGAAAAGACAGACAGGATGTTGGTCGTCCGCCACATCGGTCCGGAAAAAGCTTCTTATGGTGGCGTCCAGTTCGGCGCTGGGATCGGTTTTCCCATGCCTGGCCAGGAAGAATGCCGGATCGTCAATCAAGCTTTCATGGCCGGATAAAACCTGTTTGTAGTGCAGCAGTATCCGCCACGTCCGGGATTGGGCCAGCCCCTTTGTGGCCGCCATGGCGATGTAGTGGTCGGGATTCTGGTTTTTGGAATTTACCAGATTTTCCGCGTGGGAGTTTTGGAGCAGGACAAGGAAAAAGAAAAGGGATGCGAAAATCGATGATCTCCGCATCCCTTCAGATGTTCAATAATCAGCGCGTATGAGGCTTAGATTATGTGGTTGTTATGCGCCACGGAAGCGATATTCTCCAACACCTGGCCCGCCTCGATCCCCTCATGGGAGAAGACGGAGGAGAAATTGATCTGCAGCGCCGTGTTGAATCTGGAGCGGCTGTCCACAGGGATCTCCATCATCTCCGCCAGGGTCGCCAGAGACTCACCGTTGCCCTGGGCCATTTCCTTGGCGATGTTGTCCATGTTGGCGGCGACATAGGTAGTCAGGTCGTCGTTGAACACGAAGGACCTGGGGGGCACGCAGCCCGAAGTGCCGGAGGTGATGGCGAACTCGACGAAGGAGATCTGGTTTGTGGAAAGGGCAAGAGTCTGCATCAAAACCGAATCAGCCCCGGGAAAAATCTGGTCTCCCAGCCCGCAACCCTGGTTGTGAGCGGAGGCGCCGGAAGCGAACACCAGCACGGCAGCGAAGGAGACGATGGAAACGATAATTTTTTTCATAGCTATTCCCCAATTAAGATCTTAAAAATCAGTTTATACATTTATGAAACGTCAGCGATGAACCGACATTCCTGATAATCCCAACTTAATATAACGCCCATCCCAGGACCCATATGCTCCGCGATATAAAGCTGCGGCCCCTCAGGCTGTATCGCCATAAATTGCGCAAATAAAGCGCCCCGCCCAACATCAGTCAACTACAGAGCTGGCTCGAAGTTAATATACCGGCGGAAAAGGGAAAAAGCAACTCTTTTATTCGGTTCAATATTATTGATAATTCATGTTTTAGATGAATATATCCCACGTAGACAACATGGCTGGGACAATACCGGCCCTTATCGGCCGCTAACCCTGACACAATATTTTGCGAACACTCCCATAACGCTGGTGGAGTGGTAGTCGACAAACGCAATTTCGGAGATGCCGCCACTTTTTTTCGCGGCTTCGATGCTGGCGTCCCCAACGGCCACCCAGCCCATAATGCTGGTGGCGCATACCTCGGCGGATTTGGAAACGTCCCCCCCATCCCCCACAGATTCCGGACCCTTGACGTCTGTGAAAAGTATCCCGGTTATCGGAGTCCGTACCGACGCCAGACACCCGGAGACCATCGGAACCATGGCGACAAGAACAGCGAACAACAACACCTTTTTCATTTTGGACCCCTCCATTTCAATAATCGGATATGAGCTTCGGTATTTTTCAAACCATCTTGATTTTTATCATACATTTATGGGGCGTGGGTTTCAACGGGAATGCCCAGGCCCGACCCTGCCAGAATAAACATGGGATGGCCTGTCATGACAGGCGATTGATAAGGTCGCCCACGGCGTCATCCACCATGTCGGGAGATATGGCGCAACTGGCCGCTCCCACATGCCCTCCCCCGCCATATTCCGCCATCAGGTTGCCCAGGTCCACTTTGCATGTGCGGTTCAGGATGCTGTGGCCCGCGGCGATAACCACCATCTTCTTGTCCGGGCTGTCGAACAGGCGCAGCGCCACATTGGCCGAGGGGAAAAGTGAGTAAATCAAAAATCTGCTTCCAAGGGGCTCGTTGAGTTTCCTGCGAAAATCGGTGACCACCACCTTTCCATACAAAGTGGAGTTGGCGAGGAGGTCTTTTTTGAATTCTTCCTGGTGGCGAAAATACTCCCGCACCCGGTCCCGGACATCATCGTATTCCAGGATTTCATCCAGGGGAGATCTCTTCAGCCAGTCCAGCAGGTTAAGAAAATAGTCATAAGAGGGGATGAATCCGGAACGAGGATCCACTGTCGCCGCCAGCTTCACCCAGCCGCTGGGGCGAAGAATGTCGTTAAGATCCAGGCATGCCGAATCTATCTTGTCCACAGCTTCCATCAAATCGGCATACTTGGTCTCCCATTCCGGCATTTTGTAATATTCATAAACCAGCCTGGCGCAGGAGGGGGCCAGGCCATACTTTCCCTTGAAGGATTTCGGTTTTGCCCCTCTTTCCGATTCAGAGATATGATGATCGAACCACATGGCGCAATTAGGATCGTATGGCAGGTTGACGATGATGTCCATGTTGGTCACCTCGAAGGTTCTCTCCTGCACCTCCCTGGGGTGGGCAAAGCGGATCTTGGCGATCTGCTCCGCCTCGGTCAGCAATACGGCGCAGACCAGCCCGTCGAAATCACCTCTTGTAATGATGTTGTACATTTCAACTCTCCGCAATAATCCCCGTCAAAGAAGCTGGAGCAGGAAGAAAGCTTCTGTCCAGTATATATCATAATCAGATTGAGTTCCGATTTCCCTGAGCCCATCCGAAGCCACATGTATATACATTCATCTGGCTCACTGCCCCCTTGGCAACTTTAGCCGCACCTCGGTTCCCTGCCCCGGCGCCGAATCCAACGTCAGATCCCCCCCGCAAAGGATCGCCATCCGCTTGGCTATACACAGCCCCAAACCGGAGCCTTTTTCGTCGCTGGTTCCGAATGTCTGTTTCTTTCCGTCAATATCAAATATCCTGTCCAACCGCTCTTTTTCGATTCCCACTCCGTTGTCCATCACTTCCATTACTATATGGTCAGCTTCGATCCTGCAAGCCACCACCACCCTACCCCCTGCGGGAGAGAACATCACCGCGTTTTCCAGAAGTCGCGCGAAGATCCTCTGCGCATTATCCTGGTCGGCGAAAACCTTTTCCTTCCCCTTGTATTCGGATTGGATGACTATCCCCTTTTCCTCGGCATGGGCCCGGACCTGGGCCAGGGCGTTTTCAATCACCGACTCACAGCTTATATTCGAAGGAGAAAGAGCCACCTTCCCCCTGATGAGCCGGGAAAGCTCCATGATATTGGTCAAGGTTTCCATATATCTGTCCATGGCCCGATCCATGGTCTGCAGGATATTGACCTGCCTTTCCGAAAGGTTGGACACAGCCCCTGGCTTCAGCAGAAGCTTGGTCAGCCCGGCGATGGAGGTGGCTGGGGAAAGAAGATCGTGGGTTACAATCCCAAGCAGGTTGGATTTGGACTGGGATTCCTTCCGAAGGGATTCGACAAGTTCTTCCATTTCTTCAAGGCTGGCGCCGGACGCTGTTTTTCCGGGCGAGTTGTCGCCGGTGTGTCGGGGGTTATCCAAGGTCATGTTGTTTATCAGTCATGGATATTCCTTCGCCCTCCCTTCGAGCCCGCCAACCCTGGCATGGCCTCTGGAAGCGTATAATCAGAGTGTATCACAAAACCGGAGTCAAACACGCCGGGAGAGGCGGTATATGGCAATGCCCACATACCCGCCGCCGCCGGCAAGATTACTTTGGCGTATAGACCGGAAGTTACACTTTCAGCGATTCCATGGAGTGCTTCACCGCTTCGGCTGATTTGTGCAAAGCGGCTTTCTCCTCATCGGTCAGATTCAGCTCCACCACCTGCTCCACACCTTTGGCGCCCAGCTTGATCGGCACTCCCATGAAAAGCCCATCGATGCCATACTCCCCTTCCAGATATGCGGCGGCGGCCACAAGCCTGTTCTTTTCCAGAAGAACGGATTCTATCATGTTGACCACCGAGGCCCCGGGAGCGTAGTAGGCGGATCCGGTCTTTAGCAGTTTCACGATCTCGGCTCCTCCGAATTTTGTTCGCTCCACCATGGCGTCGATTTTCTCTTTGGGCAACAGCTCCGTGATCGGAATACCCGCGACGGAAGAGAGCCTGGGCATGGGCACCATGTCTTCTCCATGCAGCCCCAAAACTGTGGCGGAAACGTCTTCCATGGAGACGTTCAGCTCCTCGGCGATGAACGAGCGGAACCGGGTGGAGTCCAACACTCCCGCCATCCCCACGATGCGGCTCTTGTCCAGCCCGGTGTATTTCTTGGCCACATAGGTCATGGTGTCCAGCGGGTTGGTGACGATTATCATGAAGCAGTTGGGCGAATGCTTGATCGCCGATTCGCAGCATATCTTGACGATATCCGCGTTCTTGTCGCGAAGATCCTCTCGGGTCATCCCAGGTTTTCTGGCCAGCCCGGCGGTCATCACCACGATATCGGATCCGGCGGTATCGGCGTAGTCGTTGGTGCCCACCAGCCGGGAATCGAAATTCTCCAGCGGGGCGGACTCCAGAAGATCCAAAGCCTTCCCCTGGGGCAGGCCATCCACAACATCAATCAGGCACACGTCGCCCAACTGTTTGTATGCCGCAAGCTGGGCCACCGTGGCGCCCACATGGCCCGCGCCAATCACCGTTATCTTCCGTCTTGCCATTTCGAAGTTCCTTTCCGTTGCAGTTTGAAGAAAGAAAAAGCGGCGAGCCCCTCTTCCCGCCGCTTTTCACATAAAGCCTGCCGCGCGAATATCCGTCCGCACGGCAGGCTATAATTCAACCCATTATACCTTTTCCCATATGCCTGCGGTTTATTTCGCCGCCTGCGTGGCATAACCCAGGGTCCCGCCTGCTTTCATGACATCGATGTCACGAGCGCCCATGGAGTGGGAGACAGGGATTTCGATTCCCTTGGTCTTGTTCACCAGTTTCATCTCCCCACCCAATTGGGAAGTGTTGATCTCCAGCTCATCCCCCTGGTCCACCTTGGCGTAATCCGCCTCACTGGCGAAAATCAGCGGCAGAATTCCGAAGTTGATCAGGTTGGCCATATGAATCCTGGCGAAGGATTTGACGATCACCGCCTTCACACCCAGGTATTTGGGAGCGATGGCCGCATGCTCTCGAGAAGACCCCTGCCCATAGTTCGAGCCGCCGATGATGAATCCGCCTCCGGTTTCCTTGGCCCGTTTCGGGAAGGTTTTGTCCACGCTGGCGAACACATACTCCGATATGGCCGGCACATTGGAGCGCAACGGCAATATCTTGGCGCCCGCCGGCATGATATCGTCCGTGGTGATGTTGTCCCCAGTCTTCAAAAGCACCTTGCCGGTGAGGGTGGTGGGCAGCTTGGGAAAACTCGGCAGTGGCGCGATGTTCGGCCCCCGGATGATCTCCACCCCCTTGGATTTGGCCGGGGACTTGGGGAAAATGATCATGTTGTCGTTGACCGCGAATTTCTTCGGCATGGCGATCTTGGGCACGGCGATTTTAAGCTTCTTGGCCACCTGCCTCGGGTCGGAAATCTCCCCGGTCAACGCCGCCGCAGCCGCAGTTTCCGGGCTGACCAGATACGATCCCGCATCAGCGGTGCCCGAGCGGCCCTTGAAGTTGCGGTTGAATGTGCGCACGGTGACGCCTGCGCTGTTGGGCGCCGCGCCCATGCCGATGCACGGCCCGCAGGCGGATTCCAGAATCCTCGCCCCGGCGTTGATCAGGCTTGTCAAGGCGCCGTTTTCCGAAATCATCTGGTACACCTGTTTGCTGCCGGGAGAGATGAAAAGGGAAAGCCCCTCTTTAATCGTCTTCCCCTTGAGCATCTTCGATACCACCATAAGGTCGCGGAACGAAGAGTTGGTGCAGGAGCCGATGGCCACCTGGGTGACCTTGGTCCCTTTGAGCTTTTTCACCTCGGTGACGTTGTCCGGCATATGGGGCTGGGCCACCAACGGCTCCAGCTTGTCCAGGTTGATGGTCAACGTCTCCTGGTAGGTGGCGTCAGGATCGGCTTTCAGTTCCACCCAGCTTTTCTCCCTTCCCTGGGCCTTCAAAAACTCCTGGGTTTTCTTGTCGCTGGGGAACACAGAAGTGGTTGCCCCCAGTTCCGCGCCCATGTTGGTGATGGTGGCGCGGTCGGTGACGGATAATGAATTGACGCCGGGGCCGGTGTATTCTATGACCTTACCCACCCCACCCTTCACAGTCAGCTTGCGCAGCACTTCCAGGATGATGTCCTTGGCCGAAACCCAGGGCTGCAGCTTGCCGGTGAGAACCACGTTCACCACCTTGGGGCAGTTGAGGTTGAAAGGCTGGCCCGCCATGGCCATGGTCACATCCAGCCCGCCGGCGCCTATGGCCAGCATGCCCAGGCCGCCCTGGGTGGGGGTGTGGCTGTCGGAGCCGAGCAGAGTCTGGCCAGGAACACCGAATCTTTCCAGATGAACCTGGTGGCAAATCCCGTTGCCCGGCCGGGAGTAATGGATGCCGTATTTTTCCGCCACAGACTGCAGGTACAGATGGTCGTCGGCATTCATGAAATCTGTCTGCAGGGTGTTGTGATCCACATAGGAGACAGACAATTTGGTCCGTACCCTGTCAATACCAAGGGTCTCGAACTCCAGATACGCCATTGTCCCAGTGGCGTCCTGGGTCAGGGTCTGGTCGATAGTGATAGCGATCTTTTCGCCAGGAATCAGTTCCCCTTCCACAAGATGGCTCTTGAGAATTTTTTGCGTTATGTTCAATCCCATAAGATTATTCCTAAACTCCCTAGTTTAAAGGCTTTTCCATTGTTTTCCAATCCCCAGTCCATATATCTTAAATGCTTCCTCAGGGCATAGCTATGGCCTTGAATAGATATACGAAACGATGGACAGATTTTGTTATTTTTCCATTGGAAAGTCAAGGAAAACCGCATACTCAGACATTAATAGTTCATGCCTGTCTGGGGCGATATTCGTGAGATATCGTCCTTTCCCCGAATATGATATTCCATTGGATGACCATTTGCGAGAAGACGCCGTATGGTTATCTGACCGATCAGGTTTTCCAGCCCCCCGGGCTTATGCTTCGCGGAATTTTGTTGTTCGATTTCTATCAGTCAGAATTCTATTCTTAATCGTCAGCGCAGTCGCGGCAGATAATTTTCCGGATTCACCGGTTTTCGGTTGATACGGATTTCGAAATGGAGATGGTTTCCGGTGGCGCGGCCTGTCCTGCCGACTAAAGCCACCTGCTGGCCCTGGCTGACGGGCTGGTTTTCCATCACCATGTTTCTGGAATTGTGGGCGTAGACTGTTATGGTGTTGTTGTCATGTTTTATCATCACCGTATTCCCATAACCGGAAGGCCCATCCCCCGAAAATATCACTGTCCCCGCAGCGGCGGCCATGATCGGCGTCCCCTTGGGATTGGTCAGGTCGATTCCCGTATGCTTGCTATCGGCGCGGATTCCGTATCTGGATGAGATTTTCACTTTCCGCATGGGCCAGATGAAACGAACCGACGTTCTGGCGGGTCCGCGGGAAGTGGCCTGCTGGGTGGCCTTATACCATCTTTTCCCCTCGCTCCCTCCCGGTTTTATGGCGTCCCTGGGGGGGATATATATTTTCGTTCCGATCTTTATGTCGGTGACGTCCCAGATGTTGTTATATCGCTTCAGCTCCTCCACGCTCACTCCATACATTTTCGATATGCGATAGAGGTTCTGCCCTTTGCGGATGACGTGGTAGCTGGCGCCGGATTCCATGCCGGGACTGGCGCTTGTGTATGAGTAGTCCGGTGAATCGGTGGAGGCGCAGGAGCTGACAATCAAGGCCACCGCCACTATGAAAGCGGTCCTAGACAACATATTCAAATACGGCATCCACAGCCTCTTGAGGGGTGCTGACATTTATAACATTTTTTATCTGGGTCCATCCTCCAAGACAGATCACCGGTTTATTGAGTTTCAGGGCGATGGCTATCTCCGACAGGGTGCCATATTCCCCGGAAATGGCGATGAGCGCCTGGGCCGTATGGGCGATTATCACGTTGCGCCCATGCCCCATGTCGGTGACTATGGGAAGATTGATATATGGGTTGGCGTCCTCTCTTCCATCGCCTGGGAGAATACCGATGGTCAATCCCCCCATTTGCGCCGCTCCCATGGCGGCATGCTGCATCACACCCCCCATTCCCCCGCATACCAGGGCAGCGCCCCGGCCGGCGATCAACCGTCCCACCTGCTGAGCGATCAATCCTGTATGCTCGTCGCAATCACCGGCACCCACCACGCCGATGACTTTCATCCGCCCGGTAGCCATGAGGTTGCTGGTCCAATCCAAAAGCTCCGTCTACCCTTCATCTTTCATTATTTTAAGCCCCAGCCTTTTCTTTATCTCGCTATATCGCAGCTTGAGTATCCGCTCATGCCCCTCCTCATCCAGGGCCAGCTGCTCGAACATATCCTTGATCTCCTGCAGGGAAGCCAGTTCTTTGCCGTGGCGATACCTGTCCGCCGCTTCACGCTCCAGCCTTATCGCCTCTTCCAAAACCTCCAGAAGTTTGCGTTCCATATGCTCCATATATTTATCCTATGCAAATCTTCCATGATGCGTCGTCCACCATATAGTCCAAAGGCCATGGGGGAAGACCCTCCAGAAAAAGATTACAGGAGACGCGGCTTTGCCGTCAAAATTATTTCAGCCCTTGACCATGGGATCGAAAAGGTTGCTGTGGTCCTGCAGGGCGTATCTGTCTGTCATCCCCGCCACATAGTCGCATATCAGCTGATACTGCCCCACCTGCTTGGCGTTCCGGAACACATGCTCCGGCAACAGCTCCGGCCTTTTCTCGTAGGCCCGAAAAAGCTCCTCCACCACCCGATACGCCTTCTCCTCCATCCGGATCACCTTGTTGTGCTTATACATTCTGGAGCGCAGAAACTGCCGCAATTCATCACGCTGGCGAGCCATCCCCTTGGAAAAATCGGCGGTCTGCTCCCCGGCGTTGCGGGCGTCATCCGGTGTGGTTATGGATAGGCGCTGTATGTTTTGCTCTGTCTGCCGCACCAGGTCGCCCACCTGGGCGCCTATAATGTTTCTGATAATCTGGTACCTGGCCATATCTGGGGGCAGGGCTCCGCTGGCCTCCGCCAGTTTTCTTGAGTCCCGCCATATCTCCACTTCCTCCAGCATCGACGTGTTTATCAATCCGGACTTTAATCCGTCATCCAGATCGTGGCTTACGTAGGCTATGGAATCGGCGGCGTCGGTGACCTGCGCCTCCACCGAAGGGTGGGGACACCCCCTGAAATCGGCCAGGGTGGGATGGTCGGCCATTTTGGAGTGTTTGGCCACGGCCTCCCGCACTTCCCAGGTCAGGTTTATGCCCCGGAAGCCATGATAGCGATGCTCGATATGGTCGATGATCCGCAGCGCGTGGACATTGTGCTCGAACCCACCATGCTCCTTCATCATCTTGTTCATCGCCTCTTCGCCAGAATGGCCGAAGGGGGGATGGCCGATATCGTGGGACAGGGCTATCGCCTCGCAAAGGTCCTCGTTGATATTCAGGGCGCGGGCTATGATCCTGGCGATCTGGGCCACTTCCAGGGTGTGGGTCAGCCTTGTGCGATAGTAGTCCCCTTCATGATAGACGAACACCTGGGTTTTATATTCCAGCCGCCGAAAAGCGCTCGAGTGGATGATCCTGTCCCGGTCGCGCACATAGGCGGTTCTGTATTCGTGTTCCTCTTCCTTGTTTGCGCGCCCCCTGCTCTTGGCGCTGAGGCACGCATAGGGGGCCAGGAGTTGGCTTTCCCTGGCTTCAGCTTCAGCCCTGGTGAGCATTCAGAACCTGTGGCGGAAAAATTGGGTCACTCGATGATCCCCTTGGGAAGCAACAGCCGCTCCACCGGCTTTCCATTCATGAAATGACTCTCGAATATCTCCTCCACGTCCTCAGCCTGGATTCTGCAATACCATACACCTTCCGGATAGACCACCGCCACCGGGCCGTATTGGCAAGGCACCAGGCATGAACGGGTGGCGGAGATCATTACTTTGTCATAGGCCATTTTCAGGTTCATGATTTCCGAGAACCTTTGCCACACATTGGTGGCGCCGCGGTCGACGCAGCATCCCTTGGAATGGCCGGGAGGGCGCTGGTTTGCGCAGATGAACACATGATACTTCGGCTTCGCCATGAGAACTCCATTGTAGTATTTTAGCGTCGCGTCCAGGGATCACGACTTTTGATCTGACAAGGTTAACCGAAACCACAGGCTGGATGCAATTTGTACTATCCAGCGTCGCGGATTTTTCCAGGAGCCGGAATACCTGCCGCGCGCAATGGACAGCTGGTCATGCGCATCGATGGGCGTATTATCCCAGGGCTTTTCTATTGCGAGCCTCTGTAGTTGATGGCCCTGGCGATTTTTTCCATGGACAAGCAATAGGCGGCCTGGCGCAAGAAGAGCTTTTTCTCTTCGGCGTAATTCACCACCCGATCATAAGCGGCGATCATTTTGCCGTTCATCCGTCCCAGCACTTCATCCTCGCTCCAATACAGCCCTTCCCTGTTCTGCACCCATTCGTAATACGACACGATCACCCCACCTGCGTTGGCCAGGATATCAGGGACCAAGGTCACCCCTTTCCCCTCCAGGATTTTTTCGGCCTGGGACGACACGGGCGAGTTGGCCCCTTCCACGATCAGCTTCAGATTGCTCCCCAGTTGATCCACGTTTTCTCCGTTGATGGAATGTCCCAGAGCACAGGGAATGTGGATATCCATCGGCGCTTCCAGGATGTTGCCCAGTGGCTTGGCGTCCGGGAAATCCGCCACCTGCCCCTTTTCGCGCTTGTAGGCCAAAAGCCTGGTTATGTTCAATCCTGTCTGGTTCACCACGCACCCGCCAGAATCGCTGACCGCGATCACCCGGAAACCCATTTCGGAGAGTTTCATCGCCGCGAACTGCCCCACGTTGCCGAATCCTTCGATGGAAATCGCCGGGTTGACCAGTTTGTTCCCATAGCAAAACCTCTCTGTGATCAGCGCCACTCCATAGCCTGTGGCCTGGAGCCGCCCCAGGGATCCTCCCAACTCCAAAGGTTTGCCTGTGACCACTCCCCTGGCGCTCTCTGAGTAGTTTCGATACTCATCATAGATCCAGGCCATCTCCCTGGGGCCGGAGTTCACATCCGGGGCGGGTATATCCTCGTCCGGGCCCAGGTCGTCCTTTATCTGGTTCACATATCTTCTTATCAGGCGCTCCAGCTCCATAACAGACAAGCCCTTTGGGTCGACGCATATCCCCCCCTTTCCTCCCCCGAACGGCACATCCACCAGCGAAGTCTTCAAGGTCATCAAGGTGGCCAGTGCCTTAACTTCGTCCATGTTCACAGAGGGGTGGAGCCTGGTTCCTCCCTTATATGGCCCCAGGGTGTCCGACTGTTGCACCCGATAACATTGGAACACACCCACACCTCCGTCATCCCGGGGGATGATGCTTTTGAAGCGGATGATTTTATCGGAGATGGCTATGCGTTCCACCATCTTGGCGCCTGGGAATCTTTTGTCGAATTCAAGAATTTCACCGGTGCGACGGATCATTTCCATAACGCAAGTGAAGGGATCTTCATTTTTTCTGTGTTTGCGATGCATATTCCATTTGCTCCCGCTCCAGGATTTGCCAACATACCTTATGGATTATATTTTAGCAGCAAATCGGGGAATAGTTGAAAACGCGCATCCGGGCGGCGGAAACCGGAATGGAGGGCGCCCCTTCTTCTCTGGGCTATTGACACCGGTCAATAACGCAAATAGACTTCTCCGATGCGCGCTACAAGGAAAAAGAAACTGGGGTTCATAACCCTTGGTTGTCAGATGAACAAACACGATTCTGAATGGATCGCCGGAGTTCTGTCCGACACCCATGAGGTCACCGAGGAGCACTCCCAGGCGGATCTGCTGGTGATAAACACCTGCGCTGTGCGGGATAAGGCAGAGCAGAAGTTCTCCTCGTTGCTGGGCAGGCTGCGCCCCCTGAAGAAGCAAAACCAGAAGATGATCATCGGCGTGGCGGGATGTGTGGCCCAGGAGCATGGAGAGGCGTTGGCCAAAAAAGAGCCGATGGTGGACATGGTGTTCGGCCCCAGAACCATAAGCAAGGTGCCGGAGATGCTTTTGCGGTTCGAGCAGACCGGCAAGACCCAGGTGGATGTCTCCGACCATGGCGGATTCGACGACTATCCCATGGCCCGGCAATCTTCGGTGAGCGCCTGGGTTTCCATCATGCAGGGGTGTGACAACTTCTGCTCCTATTGCATAGTCCCATACGCCAGAGGAAGGGAGAGAAGCCGACCGGCGGATTCCATAGTCTCCGAGGTTTCTCGCCTGGCCGCGGAAGGATTCGTGGAGATCACCCTGCTTGGGCAGAACGTGAACAGCTATGGCAAAGGTCTGCCGGAGGAAACGGATTTTCCCCGGCTTCTGGCCAGAATCAACGCCATAGAGGGGATCAGGAGAATCAGGTTTGTCACCAGCCATCCGAAGGACCTTTCAAGGGGCCTGGTGGACGCCATGGCCGATCTGGAAAAAGTGTGCCCATCCCTCCATCTTCCCCTCCAGTCCGGCTCTGGCCGTATATTAAAGTTGATGAATCGCGGCTATACAGCCGAGGAGTATTTCGAGAAAGTGGACCTGCTGCGCAGCCGAGTTCCCGGCATGGCTCTGACATCAGATATCATAGTAGGCTTTCCGGGGGAAACGGAGGAGGATTTTCAGATGACTGTTGACGCTTTGGAGCGAGTTCGATACGATAACATCTTTCTTTTCAAATACTCCCCCCGGCCTGGGACAGCCGCCACAAAATTGACCGATCCGGAAGTGGACAAGGTCGCCGTCGGAGAGAGGTTTACCCAGCTGATGGAGAATCAGAATGCCATTGGCCGCCAGATATATGAAGTATG
>JAOUPQ010000054.1 GCA_029879765.1 Nitrospinota bacterium
CGGATCCAGCCCCTCCACCAATACATCGGTTAATAAACCTGTTTTCGCCAGGGTCAGCTCCGCGGAAATCTCTCTTTGCGCTGTCATCAACCTTTCCAGCCTCCCCCTGGCCACGGTGGCGGAGGGGCGAGCCTTCAGGCTGGCCGCCAATGTCCCCTCCTCCGGGGAGTAGATAAAGGCCCCCACGTGGTCCAGCCTGGCCTCTTGCACAAACTCTAGCAACTGGCCGAAATCCTTTTCCGTCTCCCCGGGAAATCCCACTATAAATGCGGTGCGTATGGCGGCGCCGGGGAAAGCGGCCCGGATTCTGGCCACCAGGCTCCGGATGGAGCGGCCTGTTTCCTTGCGCCCCATCAAACCGAGGATTTTGTCGCTGGCATGCTGCAGTGGAACATCGAAATAGGGGACCACTTTCGGAATGGCGGCCATGGTCTCTATCAGGTGGTCATCCAACAGAGGAGGGTACATGTACATCACCCGGATCCATTCGATCCCATCCACGGCGGCGATCTGGCCCAACAGGCTGGCCAGACCGTTCTTCTGTTTCAGGTCCGCTCCATACAAGGTGGTGTCCTGAGCCACCAGGTTCACCTCCCGCACTCCCCTGGCGGCCAGATGGCGGGCCTCTTCCACGATAGTCCCGGCCGATCGGCTGGCGTATGGGCCGCGGATCATGGGGATGGCGCAGAAGGAACAGGTGTTGGAGCACCCTTCGGCGATTTTCAGATACGCCCAGCCGGAGGGAGTGGTCAAGGTTCTTTCGGTCAGCGCTTCGGGATCCAGATAGGCCCCTTCCTTATCCGCCATCAGCTCATGGGCCAGCTTGTCCAGCTCATGGACGCCGTACAGGTAGTCAATCTCCGGGATCCGCTCCGCCAGCTCGGCGCGGTATCGCTCCGAAAGGCATCCCAACACCACCAGCTTGGCTTTCGGCCGCCGAGCCTTCACCTCCGCCAGTTCCAGCACCCGCTCTATCGATTCCTCCTTGGCGTCGGTGACGAAACCGCAGGTGTTCACCAGCAACAGGTCCGCCTCTTCCTCGTCCAGGGTGATCCTGGCGCCGGCCCGGGTGAGCGCCCACAAGGTTTTTTCCGAGTCCACCCTGTTCTTTGGGCATCCCAGGGTGGTCATGTATACAGCTATAGTCATGGATGAAGGGGGTGGGGGTTATTCAATACGGATTCGGATGGGTGTCACTGCTTTTCCCAGGTCACGTACACCTCTCCCAGCATTCCGGAAAGGACCAGCTTTATCTCTTTTTCCCCGATCTTTCCCCGAGGGACGTTGATCTGGTAAAACATGCGGAACTTGGGGTCGTATGACAGGCTGGTGGCCCATGGCAGATCCTCCTCGTCGACCTTCACCGCCGGCTCGGAAAAAACCGGACCGGAGGGTGTATCCACAAACACTATCCAGGCGGGGTCGCTCTTGGCCATGCGGCTCCACTCCGACTTGGGGGTGTATATGGCCACATAGAACTGGGCGTATTTCTCGTTTTCCCGGATCTGCTCCTCGATCAACGCGGCCTTCTGCCCCTCCCCAAGCTTCCTGGCCATGACATGGGACTCCACCATCCGCCGACGCAGCTCGGCGCTGTTATATGTCACGTCCACCAGAACCGTGGTGTCGAACTGGCGATACAGCTTGGCGGACCGGGTCCATTGGCGCACATGTTCCACCATGGGGTCGGGCCCCAGCTCCATCTTGTCGAAGCTGAAGGTGGAACAGGAGGCAAGAAAAGAAACCCCGATAATCTGCGCGAAAAACAGCTTCCTCGACTTCAACTTAAATACTCCTCCAGTATTCTGGCGCCGCTTCGGGCGCGGAGTTTCTCCTTGGCGATTTTTTCTATCTGGCGGATCCGCTCCCGGGTGAGCCCCAGCTTGGCGCCGATCACCTCCAGGGTCATGGGCGGGGAGTCGAATCCATATCGCAGTTTTATCACCTGCCGTTCACGCTCGCTCAGGCCCTCGAGCATCTTCCCAACATCGTGATGCAGGCACAGTTGTATGAAATCCTCTTCAATGGAGTTCTGCCCGGTGGTCTGGAGCATATCCAGAAACTCCACCGAGTCGTCTTCCCCATTCAACGGCGTGTCCAGGCTCATGTATGTCCGATAAACCCGCATCACCGTCTCCAGGGCGGAGACCTTCAGCCCCATCTCCTCGGCCAGGTCCTCCACGGAGGGTTCTTTCCTGTTCTTTTTTGTCATCTCTTCAATGTTGCGGGTGATCTTCTGCATCAGCCCGGCCTGTTTCACCGGCAGCCGCACTATCCTGGCATGGTCGGACAAGGCCTGCAGGATCGCCTGCCGGATCCACCACACCGCATAGGTTATGAATTTGACCTTCCGTTCCGGATCGAACCGCTTGGAGGCCTCGATCATCCCGATATTTCCTTCGTTGATCAGGTCGATCACGGAAAGGCCCAGCCCTTTATATCGATTGGCCACCATTACCACATATTTGAGGTTGCGACGAACCAGCTCCTGCCTTGACTTTTCATCCCCAACCTGCGCCAGCTTAAGCTCCTCGGCTTTGGAAAGCGGAGTAATATTCCTGATTTCCGCAAGATAGGACGACAAAGTGGATGATTCGGGAACAAAGTTCTTTTTTCGCATTATCCCCTGGGCCCATAGCCCCGGCATCGGCCTGGATGCAATCTCCATCCTAAGGACAATATCCGGACAGAGTTATATATTTCCTGGCAATCCAACCTTTTTTGGCCTGCAAACTCCATCTTAACTTCAGCAGGCATAAATCCAGCCAGGATCGACACGTTTTGCCCTATACCTGAAGTCATTGCAATAGTCTACCAGTAAAGGATTGCGCCTATCAATTTTCTTTTCACCGCCATCCAGGCAAAACCGCGCCCTGGCACGGAATATTCATCCACCCGCCCCGCCGAAAGACAATATCCACTCCACGGCGCCCCCTATCCCATCGG
Organism: Nitrospinota bacterium; assembly: GCA_029879765.1. Taxonomy (GTDB): domain Bacteria; phylum Nitrospinota_A; class UBA7883; order UBA7883; family UBA7883; genus JAOUMU01. Next base: position 2,947 of record JAOUPQ010000054.1, read on the forward strand.
CCACATGGTCCGGCATCGGCAGGCTCTCGCTTTCAATTTTCTCCAGCTGGGCCACGCCGAATCCTGTGCGCACCAGGGCCGCCCGGGCGCCCACGGCCGGGCCCAGGGCGATGTCGGAGATCTTGTCCCCCACCACAAAAGAGGCGGCAAGATCGATCCCCAATTCTTCGGCGGCCTGCCGCAGCATGCCGGGGGCCGGTTTGCGGCACTGGCAGTGGATGGCGTATGGCGCCTGGGAGCCTTCCGGGTGGTGGGGGCAGTAGTATATCCCGTCGATCCTGGCCCCCGACTCCCTGGCCCATCCCAGAAGCAGATCATGGGCCCGCCGCACCAGATCCTCCGTCATATAGCCCCGGGCCACTCCGGACTGGTTGGTGATGATCACCACCAGCAAACCGGCGGCGTTGAGCTTTTTTATGGAATTGAGGGAATCGGGATAGAGGCGCAACTGGGCCAGATCACGGATGTAGCTGTCCTCCACATTGACACACCCATCCCGGTCCAGAAATACCGCGGGCCTTTTATCCATCTTCCTGAGGCTCTTTTTTTTGAGAAATATTGGTCAATCTTTTTGCCAGCATGGCCATGGCCACCCCTATGGCAATCCCCAGCGCCCCCCCCACGGCCACATCGGCGGGATAGTGGACCCCCAACGCCACCCGGGAAAGAGCCACCAGCAACGCGATGGGCGCCAGGGCGAAAAGCATTTTGGGATATATGACGCCCATGGCCGCGGCGAAGGCGAACGTGTTAACAGCGTGGTTGGACGGGAATGAAAATGAATTGGTGCATCCCACAACCTTGGGCATATGCACGTTTTCCAGGGCGGCGCAGGGCCGGGCGCGGCCCACCATCGGCTTGATCACCTGGTGGGCCAGGCTGTCGCCCACTCCCACCGCCAGGATCGCCGCCAACACCGCCACCACCCCTTTTTTCCGTTCCACGGTAAAAAGAGCGGCTATCAGCAAAACCCCCGGGGCGAGCCATGTGTCCGGAGTGGTGACGGCTATCATGATCCAGTCCATTGTGGGGCTGGCCAGCCCATCGTTTATCAGCCTAAATAGTGATTCGTCCACGGGCTTTGCCCTCCCTGGCGGATTCCGTCGCCCAGGCCTCCACAACCGTGGAGACCTCGATATCCGTCATGCATTCATGGTTATAGGAGCAGGCTCTATTGAAACAGGGGGAACAATCCCGCCCGGAGCGTAAGACCAGGTTTTCCTGGCCATAGGGGCCTGTTTTCGCAGGATCGGTGGGCCCGAATATAGAAACCGAGGGGGCGCCCACCGCCACCGCCAGATGTAATGGGCCGGAATCGTTGGTGAACAACACCTCCGCCCGGCGCAACAGCGCCGCCAGCCTGGGCACGGATGTCTTGCCGGTCAGGTCCAGGGCCTTATCCCCCGCCATCTGCGCCAGCCGGGCCCCGTTCGCCGCATCCTCCGGCCCCCCGATGATCACTATCGAATACCCGAACCTTTTCTCCAGCTCCCGGCACAATAGCCCGAAGCGCTCCAGTGGCCACCTCTTGGTGATCCAGCGGGCGTTGGGGTTCACCACCGCAAACGGCGCCGCGGGCGCCTGGCTGGCTGCCCATGCGGTCTCCGCCTCGCTCTCCACCAGGCCATACCCCACTCCGGAGCCTTTGGGCAGACCCATGACACCCAGGGCTTCCATATACCTGTCCACGGCATGGACCACCCCTGGCGGGGTGGATATTTTTTCGCCATAAAAAAGCCAGGCGCCCTCCCTGGCGTTGGCGAACCCCGCCTTCACCTTGCCCCGGCACGCCAGGGTCATCAGCCCGGAACGGAGCAGGCCTTGCAGATCGATGACGAAATCATATTCCTTCCGGCGAGTATGCCGGATCTGGGTCACGATTTCGGCCAGGATCTCCGGCCGCCACCATTTGGTCCATCTGGAGCGTTTGAAGGGGATATGGTTGTCCACATAACGGGACATCCGCACCAGATCCGTCAACGATTCGGAAACCAGCCAGTCCACGGTAATATGGGGGGCGGCCTTCTTTATGGCCCGCGCCACGGGCAGAGCATGGATAACGTCCCCAAACGAGGAGGGCTTTATGATGAGGGCGCTTTGGCTCTCATGCGGATTTTCAGTCGGCATCGGCCTATGTTAGCAAAGATCGGCGGTTCATTTGAACAACCTAAACAAAATATTTAGCGCAACAGTCAGCAGTACGCTGATCAGGATCATGGATCCAACAGGGACGTAAACAGAAAACCCCTCTTTCTCCCAGGAGATATCCCCAGGAAGCCTTCCCAGCCCAATGCGCTGGATCCAGGGCCAGGCCAGGCCTGTGACGACAAGGATCAATCCGGAGAATAAGAGGAGTTTTTGCATGAGCGAGAATCTTTTCCACCTTCACTGTGTAGATTGAATATCCCACAGTTTTGACATGTTTTCAAGGCAAGGCCTTCGCCCTCCCGGACGGCTGACAAATAAAGTCTGTGCGTTTTGCGTAAAAATTGATACAATTATTACGCGCTTGGTAGTTAGCATAGAGAATAAATACAGCATAAGGGGCACTAGTGGGAAAGCGCGGCTTCATCGCCATTCTGTTTTTAATCACCCTCCCGAACCTTGCCCTGGCCGCCCCCACCCTGCGAATAGACGACAGCGCCAGCTTTTACTCCCTGGGAATGCACGCTGATATCCTGGAGGACGCGGAAAGCAAGCTGACCCCCCAGCAGCTGCTTCTGCCGCAAAACAGAACACGATTCACCGACCTGGATTCGGATATTGCGAACCTGGGATTTACCGATTCATCCATATGGATCCGGGTGGAAGTGCTCAATGCCACCGCCACCCCCCAGCAGATGATCCTGCAGCAGATATCGAGCTGGATAGACCAGATGGACCTGACTATAGTGCGGGCCGGGGGGATGGAGACCAGGGTCACCGGAGAGATGTTCCCATTTCTCCAGAGGGAGATAGCCAACCCCCGTTTTCTTTTTGCGATGGATCTGGAGGCGGGCGAGCGGATATTGCTGTTGATCCGGGCAAAGAGCGAAGACCCGATCCAACTGCCCATGACGTTGTGGAAAAAGAAGGAATTCGACACCCACAACCTGGGTGTGGCCATGTATTTTGGCCTGGTTTTTGGCTGCCTGCTGGCGGTGATGTTCTATAACTTCTTCCTCTTCTTCTCCCTGCGCGACAATAACTACCTTTACTATGTGGCGTATATCGCCAGCCTGCTATTCATGATCTTCACATACTCGGGCAACTCCTACCAGAACCTGTGGCCCGAAAGCCCCAGGTTTCAGAGCCTGATTCTATTCGCCACCGGCCATCTTTCCATGTTTTTCGCGTTGGCCTTCGCAAAACAGTTTCTCTCCACCGCCACAACCCTGCCCCGCACCCATAAATTCCTGACCCTGTTCCAGGCGCTCCTGTTGTCGGCTCCGGCCATCGGGGCCGTCGCTGGAAGCCAATATATCATCAGCGCCAGCTGCACCTTCCTGGCCATGGTGTTTCCCTTGATGCAGGCTGTGATCGGGATAATGGCGTACAGGAACAACGTCCGTTCCGCCAGATATTTCATCCTGGCGTGGTCCTTTTCCATGTTCGGGATCCTGTTCACCATGGGCTCGGTGGCGGGGCTGTACCCCTCCACCCTGGCCTCCCAGCGCTCCATGGAAATGGGCCTGGTGATCGACGCCATACTCCTCTCCTTCGCCCTGGCGGACAAGATAAAGATCCTTCGGCTGGAAAAACAGCATGCCGAAGATATGTCCAGGCGCGCCCTGTTCCAGTCCAAGGAACAGCTGGAAGCCAAGGTGGAGGAGCGCACCGCCGAACTTACAAAGGCCAAGGAAACAGCGGAGGCGGCCACCTTGCTCAAGGAAAAGTTTCTGGCCCTGGTTTCCCACGATCTTCGCGCCCCGGTGGGCGCCATCCAGGGGTTCCAGGAAGCTCTGCTGAAGAATCCCCAGATCGATAACTCCAGGAGGGAGGATTTCATCCGCAGATCAGCCAACGCCGCCGAAAGAATGCTTCGCATGATAGACCAGCTGCTGAACATCACCCGACTCAACTCCGGCATGCTCACCCCCATCTTCCGGATATTTTCCGCCAAAGAGGCCGTGGCCGAGGCGGCGACAGTGGTGTGGCGCCAGTCGTCGAAAAAAAAGGTGGAGGTTGTGAACAACCTACCGGAGGATATGATCCTGCTGGCGGACCGGGAACTGATGGAGCAGGTGTTTTTCAATCTCCTGTCCAACGCCATAAAATTCACCCAACCGGGCGGGCGGGTGGTCGTGGGTAAGGATGCGGAAAAGAGCAACACCCTGGTGTTTGCCGACAACGGCGTGGGAGTGCCGGAAAGATTCGTGGAGAACCTTTTCCGCCATGAGATCAAAACGTCCACCCCCGGAACCGCCGGGGAAAAGGGCGCCGGGCTGGGGCTCCCATACTGCCACGATTTAATAGAGGCCCACGGTGGCGAGCTTTCCTACCGGAAAGCCGATGGAGGCGGCAGCGAATTTCGCGTCACCTTCCCCCAGACCCAGCGGGTCCTGCTGCTGGTGGACGACCAGCAGATCCAGAGGGATATACTCAAGGAGACGATCCTGGAACGGTTCAGAATCAGTTTCGTGGAAGCGGAAAATGGATTGGAAGCCCTCGCAATGCTCAAGTCGGCCCGCCCCCTGGCGATCATCACAGACCTGAACATGCCGGAAATGAACGGAATGGAACTTTTGATCCATGTGAAAAACGACCCGGCGATGAGGGATATCCCGATGATAATCGCCACTTCCGATTACTCGGACTCGGAGCAGAGCCAGGCGATGGAGCGCCAGGCCCTGGGGCTCGGCGCCGTCTGCGTGGTGGCCAAGCCTGTGGACCCAGGCCAGCTTATCCCCATTCTCACCCCCTTTTTGTCAGGACACGACTGAAGCAAACGGCCATATAACCCGGCCTGATGGTCATGACACGATTACCGGCTCCATCACGCTATTTCAGCGGTTGTGGCGGTTAACCCTTCTCAACAGCCTCACTATGCCATTCGGGTGGTGGGGAGCTGCGGTTGACTGTCACTTCACACAGGAATTATCCCAGTCCGCGCCCGGACTGTGCGACATCTCTCCTGTATCCGGTTTAAATTGCTTCCCATAAGCGGGCGCCTTAAATTACTATTAGAAGGCGCCTCGGTCATTTTATGGCCGGATACTAAACCGGTGGAGGCAGCATAAAAGCCCCCGCCCGCGGAGATGTTGAAATGAAACGAATTGACAACGTAGCGGTGCTGGGAGCGGGCGTAATGGGCTCGGCCATCGCCGCCCACCTGGCCAACTCCGGCCTGGACGTGGTACTGCTGGACATGGTCCCCCCAAAGCTTTCTGACGACGAAACAGCCAAAGGTCTCACCCTAGATTCCCCCCAGGTCCGCAACAGGTTTGTGGACAAAGGGCTGGCCGCCTGCCTGAAGGCCTCCCCGGCTTCTTTTTACACCCGGGATCTGGCGGGCCGGATAGAGACCGGCAACTTTGAGGACGACATATCCAAAATCTCCAAATGCGGCTGGATCATCGAAGCGGTGGTGGAGAACATCGAGCTGAAGAAAAAATTATATACGGAAAAAGTGATCCCCCACGCCGCCGAGGGCGCCATTCTTTCCACCAACACCTCCGGCCTCTCCGTCAACGACCTGGCCCTGGCCCTGCCGGAGGAGATGCGCAAGCGCTACCTGGTGACCCATTTCTTCAATCCACCCCGCTACATGCGGCTGATGGAGATCGTGGCGTCCAGATACACAGACCCTGCGGTAGTGGCCCACATGGCGGAGTTTATCAACCACCGCCTGGGCAAGGGGATCGTCTACGCCAAGGACACCCCGAACTTCATCGCCAACCGCATTGGCATATACGCCGTGTTCAACGCCATCCGCCATATGATGGAGATGGGGATGACCGTGGAGGAGGTGGACGCGGTGGCGGGCCAGCCTTCCGGCAAGCCGAAAAGCGCCGTCTTCCGCACCGCGGACCTGGTGGGGGTGGATCTTCTGGACCATGTGGGAAAAAACTCCTACGACCACCAGGCCGACGACCCGGACCGGGAGGAATTCAAAACACCGAAAGTTGTGGCCGAACTGATCGAAAAGGGACTGCTGGGCCAGAAGAGCGGCGCCGGGTTCTACAAGAAGGTCAAGGAAAACGGCAAGTCGGTGATCTTCCATTACGACTACAACACGGGGGACTACGCCCCCCCGGCCAAGCCCCGATTCGCCTCCGTGGGGCAGGCCCGCCAGATAGACGATCCCGCCGCCAGGGTCAAGGCCCTGCTCAAAGGCAAGGACAAGGCGGCGCAGTTCGCCTGGGCCACCACCCGGGACACTCTGCTGTATACCTTCAAGCGGATTCCGGAAATCGCCGACGACGTGGTGAACATAGACAACGCCATGAAGTGGGGATACAACTGGGACATCGGCCCCTTCGAGATGATGGACGCCATCGGCGTGGAGAACTTCGTCCAGCACGCCAAGGACGATGGAGTCGAAGTCCCGGAAGCTCTGACCCGGATAAAAAGCTTCTATCACCATGAGGGCGCCCGCAAGACCTATTTCGACGTGAAAGCGGGCGACGGCTACACAGATCTCCCCATGGCCCCCGGCGCCATATCCTTCGATATCCTCAAACGCGCAGGCGCCGAGGTGGAAAGAAACTCCGCCGCGTCGATCCTGGACCTGGGGGACGGAGTGTTTGGACTGGAGTTCCACTCCAAGATGAACGCAGTGGGGGGCGACACGCTGAGCATGGCCCAAAAGGCGGTAAAGAGGGCTGAGGAGGAAGGCGCGGCCCTGGTCATCGCGAACCAGGGGGTTCTCTTTTCCGCCGGGGCGAACCTGATGACCCTGGCCGTGGCCATCGCCGAAGGGGTATACGAGGATATCGACCTGATGATCCGCATGTTCCAGAAGGCCACCATGGGGATAAAGTACGCCAAGGTGCCGGTGGTGGTGGCGCCATACAACCTGACCCTGGGTGGCGGCGCGGAGTTTGTGCTGCATGCCGATTCGGTCTGCGCCCATGCGGAGACATACATGGGGCTGGTGGAGATCGGCGTGGGGCTGCTCCCCGCCGGAGGCGGAACCAAGGAAGTCACCATGCGCTCCATCCGGCTGGCCCAGGAGAACAAAACAGACGTACAGCCGTTCATCGCCCGATACTTCGAGAATATCGGACTGGCCAAGGTGTCCCGCTCCGCCCTGGAGCTTTATGAACTGGGGTACCTGCGCCATGGCGACAGCGTGACCATGGACATCGCCCGGCTGATCCCGGACGCCAAGAGCAAAGCCCTGGCCCTGGCGGCCAACTATCGCCCCTCCACGCCAGCTTTGGACCTGAAGGCCCCGGGCCGCAGCGTGGCGGCCACCATAAGGAGCATGCTCTGGAACATGAGGATGGGCGGGTTCGCCACCGAATATGAGGAATACATCGGAGGGATCATCGCCAACGTGATGAGCGGCGGCGATGTCCCCGCAGGGACTGTGATATCGGAGCAATACCTGCTGGACCTGGAGCGGGAAGGCTTCCTGAAGCTGTGCGGAAACAAAAAGACCCTGGAGCGCATCCAGAATATGTTGAAGACCGGCAAGGCGCTGCGAAACTGAAATAACCGGAGAATGACAATGAAACAGGCCTATATACTGGCTGCCAGAAGAACCGCCGGATGCAAGGCGAACAAGGGGAAGTTCAGTGGAACCCGCCCCGACGACCTGGCCGCCGCCGCCATAAAGGGCGCCATCGAAAGCGCGGGAATCGACCCGGCGGAACTGGAGGACGTGATCATGGGGTGCGCCTTTCCCGAGGCGGAACAGGGGATGAACGTGGCCCGAATCGCCGCCATGAAAGCGGGCGTGCCATACTCCGTCCCCGGCATGACGATAAACCGTTTCTGCTCCTCCGGGTTGCAGTCCATCGCCATCGCCGCCGAGCGGATCATGGCGGGCTTTGCCGATGTGGTCCTGGCCGGTGGTGTGGAATCCATGTCCATGACCCCCATGGGCGGGCTCAAGTATTCCGTCAACCCGTCGCTGATGGGCGCCAACCCGGAGTCCTATTCCACCATGGGTATCACCGCCGAGATGGTGGCGCAAAAATACGGGATCGGGCGCGAGGCCCAGGATGAGTTCGCATACCAAAGCCACATGAAGGCGGCCAAGGCCATCGACGATGGCAAGTTCGCCGACGAGATAATCCCGGTGGAGGTGGATCGCGCCTCCCTGCAGGGAAAGAAAATGGTGACGGAAAAGGAAACCGTGGCCATCGATGATGGAGTCCGGAGGGACACCACCATCGAAGGGCTGGCCAGGCTCAAACCGGCCTTCAAGGTGGATGGCTCCGTCACAGCGGGCAACGCCTCGCAAATGACCGATGGGGCCGCAGCCGCCATTGTGGTCTCCGAGGATTACCTGAAGCGAAGCGGGCGCTCCCCCCTTGCCCGGTTCATCGGGTACGCCGTGCGCGGAGTGGCGCCGGAGATCATGGGCATCGGCCCGGTGGAAGCGGTCCCAGCGGCTTTGTCCCGGGCGGGAATGAAGATCGGCGACGTGGGGTTGATAGAGCTGAACGAGGCGTTCGCCGCCCAGTCATTGGCGGTGATCGGCCAGCTGGGGCTGGACCGGAGCATACTTAACGTCAACGGCGGCGCCATCGCCCTGGGCCATCCCCTCGGATGCACCGGGGCCAAACTGCTGGCCACCCTGCTGTCGGAGATGGGACGTCGCAAAACAAAAATCGGGATGGTGACCATGTGCGTGGGGGGCGGCATGGGCGCCGCAGGACTGTTCGAGCGCTTATAAACAAAGGAAGGTGAGAACCATGTCAAGCGGTACAACTGAAAAGGAAAAAGAAGCTCTTAAAGGCGGTGAGTTCTTGCTGAAGCAAACCTCCTGCGCCGATATATTCACTCCGGAGGATTTCACCGACGAACATAGGCAGATCGCCGAGACATGCGAGAAATTTGTTCTCGACGAGGTGGTCCCGCGCATGGATCTGGTGGAGAGCATGGATCTGGACACCGTCAAGGAGCTTATGGCCAAGGCGGGGGAACTGGGGCTTCTTATGATCGACGCCCCCGAGGAATTCGGCGGGCTGGCCCTGGACAAGGTCACGAACATGCTGGCCAGCGAAAAGATGTCCGGCGCCGGATCGTTCACCGTGGTCTACTCCGCCCACACCGGGCTGGGCACCCTGCCGCTGGTCTATTACGGCACCAAGGCGCAGAAGGAAAAATACCTGGAGAAGATAATCTCCGGCGAATGGGTGGGCGCATACGCCCTCACCGAGCCGGAGTCCGGCTCCGACGCGTTGGCGGCCAAGACCACCGCCACCTTAAGCCAGGACGGGAAGCATTACATCCTTAACGGGACCAAGCAGTTCATCACCAACGCAGGATTCGCCGAGTTGATAACCGTGTTCGCCAAGGTGGACAAGGAACACTTCACCGCGTTTCTTGTGGAGCGCGGCTACCCTGGGGTCTCCCTGGGTCCGGAAGAGAAAAAGATGGGGATCAAAGGCTCCTCCACCCGCCAGGTTATCCTGGACAACGCCCAGGTCCCCGTGGAGAACCTGCTGGGCGAAGTGGGCAAAGGGCACAAAATCGCCTTCAACATCCTGAACATGGGCCGGTTCAAGCTGGGCGCGGCCACTTTGGGGGCGGCCAAACAGATCATCGGCGTGGCGGCCAAATACGCCGCCGAGCGAAAACAGTTCGGCAAGACTATCGGTTCTTTCGGCGCCATCAAGGAAAAACTGGCGGACATGGTCTCCGACGCCTTCATGAGCGAGGCGCTGGTATACCGCCTGGCTGGGATGGTGGACCAGCGCATCGCCACCCTGGACCACTCGGCGGAGGACTATTATGTCCACTATCAGAAATGCATAGAGGAACACGCCATCGAGTGCGGCGTGGCCAAGGTCTTCTGTTCCGAGGCGCTGGCGGCGGCGGTGGACCAGGCGGTGCAGATCCACGGCGGCTATGGCTTCATCGCCGAATACGCCGTGGAAAAGGCCTATCGGGATGAGCGGATCAACCGGATATGGGAAGGGACCAACGAGATCAACCGGCTGCTGATTCCGGGGCTGATCCTCCGCCGGTCGCTCAAGGGGGAGCTGCCGCTGCAGTCGGAGGCGATGAAGGCCTTCGAGGGGCTTATGAGCCCCAGCATGGAGGAGATCGACGAAACCCGGCTATACGCCAAGGAGAAAGCGTTGATCGCCAACCTGAAGACGGCGTTTCTGATCGTGGCGGGCGCCGCGGCCCAGAAGTATATGGAAAAGCTGGGCGATGAGCAGGAGATCCTGATGGCGGCGGCGGATATGGCGATCCAGACCTTCGCGCTGGAGTCGGCGGTGCTGCGGGCGGAGAAGATCCACGCCAGGTCCTCCGACAACAAAAAGAAACTGCTCGACGCTGTGGTGAAGGCGGCCGCTTTTTCCGCTTCGGAAAAACATGGCTCCGCCGCTCGCAAGGCCGCGTTCTTCGCCGAGGAAGGGGATGTGCAGACGATGCTCCTCTCCGGCATCCGGCGCAACACCCGCTATGACGCCACCGGACTTTTGGAGGCCAAGCGGACATTGGCGGACACGACTCTGGAGCAGGGGAAGTATATCTTCTAGCGGTGAGTACGGTGGCGACGGCCACGGCGAGTACGGTGGCGACGGCCACGGCGAGCACGGCGACGACGGCCACGGCGAGCATGGCGACGACGGCCACGGCGAGCATGGCGACGACGGCCACGGCGAGCACGGCGACAACGGCCACGGCGAGCATGGCGACGACGGCCACGGCGAGCATGGTGGCGACGGCGATCGTGGTGGTGGCGAACATGGTGATGGCCACTGACGCGGCCACACATAAGAAATCCCCTCCCTTGACGGGAGGGGGCAGGGGGAGGGTGAATAATCGGAGATTCCTGGTCAAGCCCGGAATGACAACTTTACTGGGCATTTGACTCCACCCGCGAAAAAGTGCCTTGCAGGTTTCCGCCGTCATTTATCCAGATCTATTGCGCTCCCCCTGTTTTCCTGAAGCCGCTTATCCTGTACAATCTTGCGATGATAGAAACAGAAACATTGACTCAGGAGAGTTTTTACATATGACCGATATCCACGCCGCCCGTCACTCCGCGGCCCACATCATGGCCGAGGCGATACAGC
>JAOUPQ010000055.1 GCA_029879765.1 Nitrospinota bacterium
GGTATGTGCCGCCGCCGACGTCATCATTGGCGGTGAGGTACCATGCGGCCTCCGGGCATTCGAAAACCTGGTCGTACAATTCGGCGTAGTTATCCGCCATGGTGGTGAGCAGGGCCGATTGGGTCCTGGTGGGAATGCGGTTGTATTCGTCGATGATCTTCACCCTCATCCCCAGCCATTTGCGCCAGGCGATGACCACCTCGTCCATGCTCCTGGCGGAGACCATGGTGGATGGGAGCGGGTTGCCCAGAAGGTCGGTGATGGTCATCTGGGGCTGGCCGTGCTGGATTCCCCGCTTGATCTCCTTGAGAGGATATCCCGCCAGCACCCCCATGATCATAGCTATGGCGGTTTTCCCCCGGCCCGGCCCCCCCACCAGCAGGCATCGCCGTCGGACCGCCAGGTTCAAAAGGGGGAGCAGCACATAGCTGGAGTAGCTCTGGTCCGAGGGGAGGGTGACGACGGCTTTGGTGTCGCCGAAAGTGAAAGTCTGGGGCGCCCCGTCGTTGTATTCGATATCATAAAAGGGGCTTATGATACCGTGGTTGATGATCCAGAAATAGGCCTGGCGCAGTTTTTCGTCCAGCCTGGCGGCGGAGGCCTGGTGTTGGCGTCCCGTATCCACCGGCCCCTGATAAAGATCGGCCACATCGAATTTTCGCGATGCGGGCGCCGCGTCCGGTTTTGTGGGTGATTCGGAAACCTTCCGAAACCTGTCAAGAATCGACATCCCTTCCCCCCTGAATTGGAATGTTTAGCTGAGCCTGTCGTCCACCAAAAGGATTTCCGTTATCCGCGAAGCCAGCTTGGAAGCGGTATACAGCGCCCATCTTTTCTGCAGGGCGGTGGACTCATCGAAGCTTAAAGTATGTGACGCGTAGCGCAGCTGGCCGATATACAGCTGCAGCGGTTTGGTGTTTTCCTTCACCAGGCCCGGATAGAAAGAGCGGATGAAACGCGCGGTGTGGTATGCCCGGCGGAACTGGGGGCTTTTGACCCCCACGGGAACCCAGTGGGGGAGAGGCTTGGACAGGTCCTTATGCTCCAGCAGGGCGTTGGAGATGAGCTGGGCCTCGGCGAATTCATCAGAGTTGTTCACCGGGGTGAAAATATACAGAAGGTCGTTTTCCAGCTTGATCAGGTCCTTGAGCACATGCCCCCGGTGGGTGTGGAAGAAATCTATGATCCATACGTTCTTTTTGGAGTCGATGACGATATTGGCGCCGTTAAGGTCGCCGTGGACGTATGAAAAATAGACTTCGTCATACACGCTGCCCCGGACCCTGGGGACGATCTCCTCATAAAACTTCACCAGGTTGGCGGTCAGCAATTCCACCTCCTGTTTTTTCTCCGGCAAAAGATCGGAGGGGGTAATCTGCTCCAGGGTCTTGCGGAGGGCGAAGGCGCGTCCCCGGCTGAACATGTAATATTCGAGCAGAGAGCATTTTTCCAGGGTGGCGGCGGCGTATAACCGGCCCAGCTGGTTTTTGAACACATCGGTCAGCGCCCCTTCGATCTCCTCCATCTCCACGTTCTCGTCGGCGTACATTTTCTGGAAACTGGTCGCCTCCAGCCCCATGGAGGCGTAGCGATATTTGATGGCGCCGCGTTTATCGTGGTCGGCGAATTCCGTGATGGCCGGGGCGTGGTTGCCCAGCACACTCTCGATCCGCTCGAAGGCGCTGCGTTCCATCCCGATCTGGTCCCTGGGGCCGATCTTCACCACGTGGGGCGCCTGCTGGTGGCCCATGGCGTCCTGGCTGCTGGTGGCCAGAACCAGGTTTCCGGAGAAGCCGCCGTCCAGGGAGCGGACGGCCACTTGTCTGCAATCGCGGAACAGGTATCGCAACAGTGTGGTGTCCTCCTGGGTCAGGGCGCCGTTTCCGTCTGTCTGGATGGTTGGGTGCTCCCCGGACACGCCAGGCAGCGGGGCTTCCTCCCCCTCGCCACCGAGAAACTGGATGAACTGGTTTATGGAGTGATGAATCGTCACCCCCAGCAGCCGCTCCAGCTGATCCAGAGCCATATAGTGGCGCATGGTGGAGGAGCTGGCGCAGAGCGCGGAACAGACCGCCAGCCTGAACTCCGGATAGCGGGTGGCCAATTCATAGGCCAGGAAGGTGACTTTGGCCTCGGTCCACACCCCCATGATACCCACGTTGATTTTCTTTCCGGCGAAAGGCGCCAGGGTCTTGCTCAGGCTGGCGCCGTGAAAGTCATTGAGAGTCAGGGAGTTCATGATAATGGCGCGCCCTTCCACGGGCTCGTTGAAAACGAAGTTGGCGCCGGGGGAACCGGCCATGCAGTGGGATCCGAAAAGGGCTATGTGGCTTTTTTGCGAGTCTTCATTTGTTTCGTGCCAGTCCCGGATATGAATGATGGCCATTTTATCCGCAGGCTGCTGGTAGGCCCAGGACATCATGCGAGCCACGGGACCCTGCTCCGGATTTTCCCCCATGAGCCGGTTCGCCTCGGTATACCCCACATGCAGCTTGTTGGGCAGGGGATCCCCTTCGCTAAAAGGCTTAACGAAATCCTCCTGCAGGCACTGAGTTATTAAAATAGACTGGCTCATAATGTTGCGGATAGCGCCCCTGTTAATTGTATCCGTTTTTCACGATAAACCATTGTAACCGGAAAAGCTCCCACTTTAAAATCATCTATTTTTACCAGGAAATACAGCTGGTACTTCAACTGGGATTTTTATCCATCAGGCTCATGTCCACAAGGTCGATTTTGATCTTCATCGCGTCATCCATATATGGACGGACCCAGTCTGCGGCAAAGGCGCCTCTGTCATAGGTGAAGCTTGGAATTATTTCACTTTCATCAGAATAAAGTTCGCACACGGAATTGTCGGTGAAGATCAGGAAGCACTGGCTGGCAGGATGGGGGCCGCCTTCTTTGACGATGACCCCTGCGATGGTTTTTCCCACGACTTTTAGAATGTCTTTTCTGCTGGCCACGACGGAATCTCCAATTGACACAGGCGTGGCAATGCCCACCCATGTGATCGGCCGCTATCCCGGAAAAACGGCGAGTCAAAAATGGTGCCCTGGTCCGGATTTGAACCGGAACGGGTCGCCCCACCACCCCCTCAAGATGGCGTGTCTACCAATTCCACCACCAGGGCACTACGAAGATGGCGAAGCGACATTATAAGGAATCGTCAGCCCAACCCCAAGAAAAAAGATAATCCCAGATCCCGGATTAATTATGGCCCCCGAGAAGGGGGAGAAAAAGAATAAAGCCCGCCGCCGCCTGCGCCAGGATTATTGACTTTGCACGGCCCCTTGTCCAGAATGTTAAAAAACCCTCTGTGAATACAGGAATATAATATGCCCATGCCCCACGCCGCGGGAGGTCTGGGAATCAGGAGTAAACATCATGAGCCACTATCGGCCCGACATTGACGGGTTGCGCGCCGTTGCCGTGGCGCCGGTGGTGCTGTTCCACGCGGGATTTTCCCAGGTATCCGGTGGATTTGTCGGGGTGGACGTGTTTTTCGTCATCTCCGGCTATCTGATCACCGGGATCATCCAGCGGGATCTGGAAAAAGGGGAGTTTTCGCTGGCTGGTTTTTATGAGCGGCGGGCGAGGCGGATTCTGCCCGCTTTATATTTCGTCCTCTTCTCCTGTCTGGCGGCGGGCTGGTTCATATACCTGCCCCTGGATTTCCAGTTTCTGGCCAAGTCCTCCATCTCCACCGCATTCTTCTCCTCCAACTTCTTTTTCTGGCAGGAAGGGGGGAACTATTTTGCCCGGGACTCCGATTTCTTCACCCTGCTGCACACATGGTCCCTGGCCGTGGAGGAGCAATTCTATATCGTCTATCCCCCTGTCCTGATGTTTCTCTTTTATGCGCGGATTCCGGCGGCATGGATTATCGCGGGGCTGACCCTGTTGTCCGTTTCCCTGGCCTACTCGCTGGCCGGGGCGGCGCCCAACGCGGCGTTTTATCTGGCCCCGGCCAGGGCATGGGAGCTGGGCCTGGGGGCATTGCTGGCCCATGGGGCGGTTCCCGGGATCCAGCGGCGCTGGCTGCGGGAGGTGGCGGCGGCGGGAGGGCTGGTGGCGATAATAGCCTCGGTCATGTTGATCGAGAGAAGCAACGCTGGCATGGCGTTGCTGGTTCCCTGCCTTGGGGCGGCGGCCATCATCCATGCGGGGGCCTCCGGCCCCAGCTTCGCCGCCAACCTGCTGTCATGGCGCCCGGTGGTTTTCGTCGGGCTTGTCTCCTACTCTCTCTATCTTTGGCACTGGCCCATTTTCGTCTTCCTGCGGGAGTATTCGGCCCAGACCACCCTGTCAGAGGATGTGCGATACCAGGCCATGGCGGCGGCTTTTCTCCTGTCGGCCATCACCTGGGCATTCATCGAACGCCCATTCAGGAATCGCGCTTTTCTGCGAAGGTCCACAGTGTTTGCCCTTTCCGGCGCCGGGATCGGGGTGGCGGTGCTTTTGTCCGGGCTTATCCTGGCCAAGGATGGGTTCCGGGCGCGCATCCCGGACCGGGACCTGAAACTGGAAGAGGCCAAGGCGGAGGAAAATCCCCTGCGCAAGGAGTGTTTCGACAGAAAACCGGAGCTGGGATTCTGCCAGTTCGGGGCGAAGCGGGAAGGGGAGGTGGACTTCATGTTCTGGGGGGATTCCCACACCGACGCCCTGATGCCGGGGATGATCCTGGCGGCGGAGATGAAAGGGAAAAAGGGGTTGTGGGCAGGGACGGGAGGATGCGTCCCCCTGGTGGGGATGCGGCGGATGGACAACGGGAAATGCTTCATCTATAACCAGGCGATCCTGGAGCTGATCACCAAACGCACGGAGATATCCACTGTGATTCTCCATGCGCGGTGGGCGCTGAACAAGACCGGCCAGAGGTATGGCGAAGAGGAGGGGGAGCATGTGTATCTGGTGAGCCAGACCCATCCCGAGCCTTCGCTGGAAACCACATCTCTTGTGTTCGATGAGACCCTGCGCCAAACCGTGGCCGACTTGAGGAAACTCGGGCGCAAAGTGATCCTTATCACGGGAGCGCCGGAGATCGGATGGGATGTGCCCAAGAAGCTGGAAACCTTCCAGAGAAAGAAAAACACCATGCCCAGCCTGCCTACCATGGAGAACTACATCGAAAGGAACGGGGCCATCAATTCGCTGTTGGATGAGCTTGCCGCCTCCGACCCCGGGGTCCGGGTGGCGCATATCGAGGATCTGATATGCAACCCGAAATGCGCCATTGTGCGGCAGGGCCGCCCCATATATCGGGACGACAACCACCTGAGCGCCCATGGCTCCCGCACCCTGGCCCCGGCCCTGGCGGAGCTGATATGGGGAACGCAGACCACGGTGGCGGCCGGCCGGTAGGGGGGCTGGGGAAGATGCCGGATCAAGCCCGGCATGACAGAGGAAAACAACCCTCGCTCTACCCCATCCAACAGCGCCGTTATTGTCCCGCATGGCCACTTTGGCCTATAGTATCGATATAGTGGCACAGGATCGGGTTCAAAACAGGCAATACCAATGACAGCACTGGAAGGGATCGGCGGCAAGATTCGCAAGCGCCGGGAGGAGCTGGGCCTCAAGCAGGCGGACATCGCCTCCGCCCTGCAGCTCACCGCCCAGGCTGTCTCCAAATGGGAGAGGGGGGAGAACGCCCCGGACATCACCCTGCTGGGCCAGCTTTGCCGAATCCTGGGGGTCTCTGTCGATTGGCTGCTGGGCCTGTATGAGGAGAACAAGGACGTGTTCGAGGCCACGGTGCTGGTCTCCGGTGTGCGAGGGTTCGCCCGCAAGGCGGCCGCCATGCCTCCGGCGGATGTGGCGGCGTGGGCCAACGGGTTCTTCTATCACCTTACCGAGGCTGCGCTGAAACATGGCGGGGTGCCGGTGAAGCAGATCGGCGACGGGATGCTTTGTTTCTTCTCCGGCGCCAGGCACGGGGACAGGGCGGTGGCCGCCGCCCGACGGGCTGTGGAAACCGGCATGGATTCCATGACGGTGGCGCTGGCCCGGGGAGAGATATATCTGGGGTCGCTGGGCCATCCGGACTATACCCAGCCGGACATCATGGGAAGCACGGTGAACGTGGCGTTTTTGTTGCTGGCCGCCGACGGCGCCCTAGCCGATGGCTCCCGTGCCGGTGAAGCGGAAGTAGACGGCAGCGTCATCACCGCCACGTCCGACGTGGTGGAGAGCCTGGAGAAAAAGGCGCCCTTCGCCGGGCCTTATAAAAGAAATATCAGCCTGCTGGGCCGCGATGTGGCGGTGTATGAGATCAGGGTTTGATAATAGTTGAACATTAACAAGTAAAGGAGTTTAAGGAATGGGCGCTGTTGCTGAAGCGACGAAAGATTACATCGTCAAGGATATCGCGTTGGCGGACCTGGGCCGCAAGGAGATAGAAATCGCCGAGCACGAGATGCCGGGGCTGATGGCCACTCGGGAAAAGTATGGTCCGGAAAAACCCTTGAAGGGAGTGCGCGTCTCCGGCAGCCTGCATATGACCATCCAGACCGCCGTGCTGATCGAGACCCTGGTGGAGCTGGGCGCCGATGTGCGCTGGGCGTCATGCAACATATTCTCCACCCAGGACCACGCCGCCGCCGCCATCGCCGCCGCTGGTGTGCCTGTCTTCGCCTGGAAAGGGGAGACCCTGGAAGAGTACTGGGAGATGACGAAAAAGGCCCTCACCTTCCCCGGTGGCAAGGGACCCCAGCTGATCGTGGACGACGGCGGCGACGCCACCCTGGTGATCCATCGCGGATACGCCGCGGAGAAGGACGCCTCTATCCTGGATGAGCCGACGGACAACAAGGAGCTGCAGATCGTAAACAACCTTCTGAAGAAGACCTTGAAGGAGGAGCCCGGCTTCTGGACCGGTGTGGTGAAGGAATGGCGCGGGGTGTCCGAGGAGACCACCACCGGCGTCCATCGGCTGTATCAGATGATGGAGCGGG
Organism: Nitrospinota bacterium; assembly: GCA_029879765.1. Lineage (GTDB taxonomy): Bacteria > Nitrospinota_A > UBA7883 > UBA7883 > UBA7883 > JAOUMU01. The sequence goes on from JAOUPQ010000055.1 coordinate 6,957, forward strand.
GCGAGCTTCTGGTGCCCGCCATCAACGTCAACGACTCCGTGACCAAATCCAAGTTCGACAACCTTTATGGCTGCCGCGAGTCCCTGATCGACGGAATCAAGCGGGCCACCGATGTGATGGTGGCGGGGAAAGTGGCCGTGGTGTGCGGCTATGGCGATGTGGGCAAGGGATGCGCCCAGGCCCTGCGCGGCATGGGAGCGAGGGTTATCGTGACGGAGATCGACCCGATCTGCGCCCTGCAGGCGGCCATGGAAGGCTATCGCGTCACCACCGTGGAAGACGCCCTGCCGGAAGGGGACATATACGTCACCACCACCGGCAACAAGGACATCATCACCCTGGAGCATATGAAGAGGATGAAGAACCAGGCCATCGTCAGCAACATCGGGCATTTCGACAACGAGATCCAGGTGGAGAAGCTGAACGAATTCGCCGGCGCCAGGAAGACCAACATCAAGCCGCAGGTGGACAAGTACACCTTCGACGATGGGCATGAGATATACATGCTGGCCGAGGGGCGGCTGGTGAACCTGGGTTGCGCCACGGGCCACCCCAGCTTCGTGATGAGCAACAGCTTCACCAACCAGACGCTGGCCCAGATCGACCTTTGGAGGAATGAGTACAAGGTCGGGGTATACACCCTCTCCAAGGAGCTGGACGAGGAAGTGGCCCGCCTGCACCTGGGGAAGATCGGCGTGAAGCTGACCACCCTCACCAAGGAACAGGCGGATTACCTGGGAGTGCCGGTGAATGGGCCGTTCAAGCCGTCCCACTACAGGTACTAGCGCATAAGGGGCGGGCGGGAGAGCCGACTTTTTCAGCAGGATCATCCCGGCGGCCCCATTGACGATGGGCATCAAGAGCCCCGGTCTTCGGATCGGGGCTTTTTTTTATCTGGATTTGTTGTTACGCCTAAAAAAGAGGCGCCTGTGCTCAATATGCCGCATTGTTAGGCGCCCGAAGACGATTAGAAATGCATAACCTGATGTAATATAGGCCCTCCTATTTGGCTTATCTCTTGCTACACTATCCAAAGCAATGACGACGCAATCACGCGGACGTCGGTTTCCGGTCTATTGGGCCGAGGGAGTGACTATGAAAAAGTTTATGCCTAATCTGTTATTTCTCCTTTTCATGGGATTTGTGGGGCAGGCCCATGCCACCCCTTCCACTACATTATGGATTCCCTCGGTGGACATCCAGTCCTACGGAGTGTGGCATTTCGGTGTGGATACATACACCTCGGTGGCCACAAAAGCCGAGGATGGCGGCAGAATGTTTCCTGTGGATTATGGATTGACCGTGGGAGTGGCGCCCTTTGAAAAATGGGGTATGGAGGTGGGGATCGACATGTTCGAATCCTCGGATTATCCCTGGTACCTCAACGCCAAGGTGGCCCTGTATGAAGGCGCCTTTGGTGATTGGTCTCCCGCGTTGGCGGTGGGGGGATACACCATAGGGACGGAGACGGACAACACCGATTACAACATCATGTATGTGGTGGCGGCGAAGAAGTTCGGCGGCATAGGGCGAATCACCGTGGGGTACTTCAGTGGCAACGAAAAGCTGCTGGTGGACAAGGATGGGAAGAAGGACAACACGGGACTTCTGGCTTCCTGGGACCTGCAGGTGACGGAGAAGTGGTGGCTGGCGGTGGACTACATGGGGGGCAAAAGCGCCTTCGGGGCCACCAGCTTCGGCTTCGCCTATGCGGCGTCCGAGAACGTGGGGTTGCTGTTCGGGTACAACATATACGCCGACAACGATATTGGCGGGGAGAAGATGAATTCGAACACCCTGGAGTTCAACCTCGATGTGAATTTTTAAATACACAGAAGGAGGACATCGGTGAAAAAAATCGAGGCGATCATAAAGCCATACAAGCTTTCCGAAGTGCAGGAGCGGCTCAACGAGATCGGCGTGCACGGGATGACGGTATCTGAGGTGAAAGGGTATGGCCGCCAGAAGGGGCATACGGAGCTTTATCGCGGCGCCGAGTACTCCGTCGATTTTCTACCGAAGGTGAAGATTGAGGTGGTGACGCCGGAGGATAAGGTGGAAACCACTGTGGATGCCATATTGAAAGGCGCCCACACGGGCTCCATAGGCGATGGAAAGATCTTCGTTATGCCGGTGGAGGAGACTGTCCGCATCCGCACCGGCGAGCGGGGAAGGGAGGCTGTATGAGCAGGGTAATTTCAAGACTCAAGGCGCTTTTGGTGACTCTTGCCGCTATGGGAGCCATGGCCGGGCCGGCCCAAGCCCAGGAGGTGGCCGACGCCATCGACACTGGGGACACCGCCTGGCTGCTGGTTTCCACGGCCATGGTGATGCTGATGACACCGGGGCTGGCCCTATTCTATGGCGGGATGGTGCGGCGCAAGAATGTGCTTAGCACCGCCATGTACAGCTTCATAGCCCTGGGAGTGATCACCGTCCAGTGGACGCTGTTCGGATATTCATTGGCCTTCGGGCCGGATATCGGGTCGGTGATCGGCGGGTTTTCCATGTTCGGCTTGTCCGGCGTGGGTGGGCAGGCCCAGGGGACGATACCCGCCGCGCTGTTCATGGCGTTTCAGATGATGTTCGCCATCATCACCGTGGCGCTGATCTCCGGCGCCGTGGCGGAGCGGATGAAATTCTCTTCCTTCGTTGTGTTCATCATCCTGTGGACCACCCTGGTGTATGATCCCATCGCCCACTGGGTGTGGGGTGGTGGCTGGATCATGAGCCTGGGGGCCCTGGATTTCGCCGGTGGGCTGGTGGTGCATATATCCGCCGGAGTGGCGGCGCTGGTGTGTGCCGTGATGCTAGGCAAACGGCATGGTTACCCCGCCGAGCCTATGCCGCCGCACAACCTGACCATGACCCTGCTGGGGGCGGCGTTGCTGTGGTTCGGCTGGTTTGGGTTCAACGCCGGTTCCGCGCTGGGCTCCGGCTCGCTGGCGGCCACATCTTTTGTGGCGACCCAGGTGGCCACGGCCGCCTCGATAATGGGATGGGTGACGGCGGAATGGCTGCATCGCGGCAAGCCCACTGCGCTGGGTGTGGCCTCCGGCATGGTGTCCGGGCTGGTGGCGATCACCCCTGCGGCTGGGTTCGTCACGCCCCTTTCTGCGATGGTTATCGGCGCAGTGGCCGGAGTAATCTGCTATGCGGCGGTGATGGCCAAGGGGAGGCTGGGCTATGACGACTCGCTGGACGCCTTCGGAATCCACGGCATGGGAGGCGCATGGGGCGCGGTGGCCACGGGATTTTTCGCCACGGTGGCGGTGAACTCGGCGGGCGCCGATGGGCTTTTCTATGGAAACCCGGCCCTGTTGCTCAAGCAGCTGACCAGCGTGGTGGTGACGGTTTTGTATACCCTGGTGGTCACCTATGGCTTGCTAAAGGCCATAGACGCGGGGATGGGCCTGCGGGTGGACCACGAGGATGAGATTATGGGGCTGGATCTGTCTCAGCATGGGGAGAGCGGCTACACGATGTGAATCAATTCATCACCCGATGACTTTTTTCCCAGGGGCGGGCCGGAATGTTCCGGTCCGCTTTTTTTTGGTTCCGATTTTCGGAATAATAAAAATATATCTATAATATTAATCAATAAAGTCAAAATATTAATCTTGACAAGCGTTGCAAATATGGGAAAATTCATCACACTAAGGCTTGAGACTCTTCCCTCGTTGCATACAACTCGAGGCTGGAGAATATAGCCATGGATCTAATAATAACAACGTTTGTATAAATAGGAATGAAATGAAAAAGATCGCGTTCAGATTAGTTGCCATGTCCGCTGTGTTTGCAATGTTGGCGTTTGTGGCCTCCTGCACCAAAAACCAGGAAGCTGAACAAGCCAGGCAGGAAGCCGCCCAGAAAGCTGCGGAAGCCACCCAAGAGGCGTCCGAAAAGGTGGAAGAAGCTTTCGATGAGGCCAACAAGACAATGGAAGCCGCAAAGGAGCAAATGGCTGCGGAAGGCCAAATGACCCCGGAAGCTGAGGAAGCGATGGAGCAGGCCACAGAGGCCACCCAGGATGCGCAAGAGCAGGCTGGGGAAGCGCTGGATAAGGCTGCCGAGGGTGTGAAAGCTGAGGATGTGAAAGCTTCTGAAAATCAGTAATTCATGAAGCCGCAGGCTATCCTTATCGGATAATTTCCCCGAATTAAGTACAACCGATGACGAACCGAGGCAACCGGTCCGTCATCGGTTAATTTTTTGCCTAATCGCTGAAATATCGCGAATTTGGCCAGAGCCTGGATGTCGCACAGCCAGACTCCAAGCTCTCTTTTTCGCACCAGCGCCGCCATGTAACACGGCTTAGTCCCGGTTGCCGCCCATAATCTGCAGCATGAACAGGAACATGTTGATGAAATCAAGATACAGGGACAATGCCCCCCGGATCGCCTCCTTGGTGTCCTCGGCGGTTCCCTCGTTGCCGATGATGTTCATCTCCTTTATCTTCTGGGTGTCATATGCGGTCAGCCCGATGAAGATGAACAGGCCGATGTATGTGACCGCCCAATGCAGCGCCGGGCTCTGGAACCAGAAGTTGGCCAGCGACGCGATGATGATCCCGATAAGCCCCATCATCAGGAACCCGCCCAGGTTGGTCAGGTCCCGTTTTGTGGTATACCCGATGAAGCTCATGGTGGCGAATGTCCCCGCAGTCACCAGAAAGGCGGTGGATATGGTCGTGGGGGTGTATACGACGAAAATGGCGGATAAGGTGAACCCGTTCAGGGCGGAATAGCCCATAAACACGCTCATGGCCGTCATCACAGACATCTGCATGACCCGCGCCGCCAGCCAGAACACCAGCCCCAGCTCGACCAGGACCAGGCCGATGAGCAGGATTGGGTTGCCGAAAATCAGCTGCATCATGGCAGGGTCGCTGGAGACTATCCAGGCCACAAGCCCGGTTAGCCCCAACCCTGCGGTCATCCAATTGTAAACACGGATCATGAACCGCCGGTTTTCATCGGCGATAACTTGCGAACTCACTCGCCCGCCCATGGTTCGTGGTATTGCGTCGTTGAACTCCATCATTCCTCCTGAGTTGATATAACGGCCAGCGCCGGTAATTTCATATAAGAACTAACATTTTACTGGAGAAAAGCCGCCGAGACAACGTGTATCGGTGGGGCCGGGCGCCCGCCCATGGGTGGCGGCCTTGATCAACGCTATTGGATGGCGCATCCCGGCCAGGCCCCGCCCGCCGGGCAATGGGTATCATGCTCCTGCCGGACGCCGCGACAGCGCAAAACGGGGCAGTCTTTTTCACGTCCCCCGCCACACGGGATGGGGATGGGGGGAAACATTTAAATTGACAAAATATATGAGGCCGTTTAGACTTTTCTTTTTGCGGGGTCGTAGTTCAGTTGGTTAGAACGCCGGCCTGTCACGCCGGAGGTCGCGAGTTCGAGTCTCGTCGGCCCCGCCATTTTTTCAAAGGCGATATACCCAACCCTCTGAAAAAAACTCCATAGTGACAATCCATGCCGATCCGGCTGTTTTTTTCCGTTTCTGAATTCTTCAGCTGTCCCCGGGATTCAGGTTCTTGTGGACATGGCGGGCCAGCGTGTCGACGGAGTAGAAGATTTCCCGGCCCATTTCGTTGTCCGGGATGTCGACCTTGAAGTGGCGTTGCAGCAGCACCACGATCTCCACCGCGTCCAGCGAGTCGAGCTCCAGACCTTGCCCGAACAATATCTCGTCGTCGGCGATGGTCTCCACGGTCCAATCTTCCAGCGCCAGCTCTTCCACCAGCAGCTTCTTTATCTTTTCCCTGACCTCGGCCAGGCCTTGCTCTTTGTCCTGTGTCATTTGCGCTCCTTTGTAAGGCGTTAATGCTAATGGTTGCGGCGTAAAATATCAAGAGCCATCGCCGCCGTGGCCGGGGGGTGGGGCCTGCCTCTCCGCCCCTGCCCAGATGTCGTGGAACAGGTACCACTGATATGGATACTCCCCGGAGTACTCCTCCAGGATCGTCGCGTATTCCTGCACCCACTTTTCGATATCCTTCTGCCGATCTTTCCGGCTGGTGTATCGGGTTCTTATGATATGGGAGAGGTCCACGCTATATTTTTTTGTGGAGATCTTGCCGGAGAGGACCACCACCACGGGGCGCTCTGTGGCGGCGGCCAGGGTGAAGGCGGCATGGGGGAAGCGGGCTTCGGCGCCTAGGATGCGGGCGGTGGTCCAGTCGGCGCCGTATATGCGATCCCCCATGATGGAGACCAGCTCCCCATTGTCCAGGGCCTTGGCGCATTCGATCATCCCCCCCATGAAGGAGGCGGTGGAGATGGTTTTCACCTTGTCGCCGTGGGGATATACGTCCAGGGTTTCTTTCACCGCCGCGTTGTCTTCCGGGCGCATCAAAAGCCGCACGGTATTATCCAGCCGCCCCAGCGAGTTCATGGTCACCTGCCAGTTGCCCACATGGGCGGTGAGCAGGACCAGCCCCTTGTCCGAGTCTTTTAAAATCCTTTTTATTTCGTCATACCCTTGGACTTCGTATTCAAAAGTCCCCAGACCGGAGATCAGGTAGTATCGGTCCACCAGGCTTTTGCCCTGGTTGACCAGGATTCTGTAGACTCCCAGTATTCGCGCCATGTAGCCCCGGCCCGGGAAGCGCCGCCTGATATAGGCCATGGTGGCCTCCACCGACTGGCGGTCGAAGAAAAGGTAGTGAAGGCAGACCAGGTGGACCAGCCCATAGGCGCCGCGCAGCCCGAAGAGGCGGATGGTGGCCTTGAAAAACCAGAAGCCGAGGCGGTTGCCTCTTTTCCTGTGTCGGCCTGTGGCGTCGGCGCGGGTGGTCATGGGCGGGTGGCTTTCCATCTTTTCGCCCCCAGGGCCAGAAAATAGAAAAACACCGCGGCCAGGATGGCCAGGACCGGGCCCACGATCAGCGAGCCGATAAGCCATTCGAGTAAACGGTCGCCGAACTGGACGAAGACTGTTTCATGGGAA
>JAOUPQ010000261.1 GCA_029879765.1 Nitrospinota bacterium
TGGAATGCGGCGAGAACCTGGGCCACCGTCGCGGTGGGGTTGGCGTGTTTATATAGGGCCCAGGCGCCGGCCACATGGGGTGCGGCCATGGAGGTGCCGCCCCATGCCGCGTATCCTCCACCGGGGATTGAAGAGTTAATAGATACCCCAGGCGCCAGAAGCTTCAGGATAGAAGCGCTGTTGGAGAAGGAGGCTACAGCGTCCGCCTTGGAAGTGGCCCCCACGCTGATGGATGTAGATACACAGGCGGGCCAGCTTATTTTTGTGGAGTTGCTTTCGTTGCCGGAAGCCACGATCGTGGCTACATTTTTCGAGGAGAGGGCATCCGCGGCGGCTTTAAAGGCGCCTCCATCGGCGGCATCGCAGTAGGTGCTATATAGTCCCCCACCCAGGCTAAGGTTGACCGAGGAAATATTTAAGTTATAGGTGTTGCGCAGGAGATACACATGGTTTAAACCGGCGATGATATCGGAGTTGAATGCCACAACATAACCGTACCATATATCATATGTGAATACCTGTATGGCGATGACAGTGGCCAATTTGGCCACTCCGCTGAATGCCCCTCCGTTGCCGGCGGCGATGCCGGCCACATGGGTTCCATGGCCGCAGCCACCATATCCCATGTTACAGTTCACCCCGGATCCAGCGCCATACTGGGCCTGGGACCCATTGGGACAAGTGGTTGCATAACCATTTGAAGTGTCATGGTATGAGAAGCATGCCTCGGATACCACCTTGCCGGAAAGGAAAGGGTGGGTCTTGTCCACGCCGGTGTCCAGGATGGCCACGTACTGGCCAGCGCCGGTGAATCCGGCGTTCCAGGCCAGGTCGCCTTGAATCAGGGGAACGCTTTGGGCCAGATTCGCTTGCACTGCCATATCCTCTGTCACACTCCCCACCATGGGGTGGCGGGATAAACCGTTCAGGGCATTCTGGTTTACTGACAAGGCCATGTATGGGATGAACTGATATTTTTTTACATGGGAGTGATCCGCGCCCCCAAGGGAATTGAGAACCGTATCCTGGTCCCTGGCAATGGCGGCTTCCTGGGCCGCTTCCGCTTCTGCGGTCAGGTGGCCAGGAGGAGTGAATCCGGTTTTAATTCCCACTATAACCTTGACCTTGTCCCCTGCGGCGGCCCTTGCCTGCGCATTCGGAGAGATTCGGACAATCTTTTCCTCGCCAATGGTGGAACCCAGGTCAGATTCCAGAGGGGGGGCATATTCCGTTCTTCCATCCAGCGAGCAGCTTTGGGCGAACATAGTCACCATGCCGAAAGTGAATATAAGGAAGAAATAACGGAAGGGGTGTTTGGTGTTTTGAGAAGAATTTATCAACAAGCCATTCATGGCCACCTCATATATGATATGGAAGTTACTAACGAATCACCTTGCACAGACAACACAATTTCAGGTTAGTACTTTACCTGCATCAAAATCAAGAAGTATGTCGTGTGCCTTGATAATGCGCGTGGAGCGCCGCCGGAAGGGATTCCGGGGTGGAACCCGGAATGAAACACAGGCTACGGGTATAGCTCGTTTTCCACGCATGAGCAAAGGGCATGCTCGATGGCCAGGTGCAGCTCCTGGATGACGCTGGTCTGCCCGCCGTTGGCCACCAGGCAGATCCCGGCCAGCTGTGCGGCTTTCCCTCCATCTTTGCCGGTCAGGACCATGGAAAAGAAATCCCGTTCATGACAGAATTTCAGGGCGTCTATGATATTGGGGGAGGCGCCGGAGGTGGTGATGGCCAGGAAGACATCATCCTTGTTCATCTTTCCATGCAGCTGGCGGCTGAAGATCTTTTCGAAGCCATAATCATTGCCGATGGATGTGATCACCGAAGTGTCAGTGGTCAGAGCCTCGGCGGGAATTGAGTCCCTGTCCTTTCCAAGACGGCAAACGAATTCGGCCGCCATATGCTGGGCGTCGGCGGCGGATCCGCCATTGCCGGCGATATACAGGCGTCCGCCGTTCTTGTACGATTCCACCAGCAGGGCCACCATTTTCTCGAAGGTGTCCTGTTTTGCCTTGTCGGCGATGAAGGTCTTGAAAGCGTCGATTGTCTCGCTGAATCGAGCTACCAGGTTTTCTGAATGTTTCATGATGAAGATTATATATGCATTCGGGTTCAAAGCTCCACGCAATCAATGCGCTTTCTAATAATATAGCCCTTTGTGAACCCAATATGTTGACACAGATGGCAGTATCCCTTAATTTAGTGGAGGATTCAAACATCTTGTAAATCTTTCCCTGGAGTAGTGGCCATGGCTGCGGAGTACGGTGGTTCTTCTATTAATAAGGAATCCACATCATCAACTTCCGGAGGTTTCCTCTTTGGTGTTGTCTTGTTTCTGGCAGCCTTTCCCCTTCTTTTCTGGAACGAGGGGAACGCTGTGCAGACCGCCAGGGCGCTGGAAGAAGGGAAAGGGGCGGTGATATCGCTTCAGGTTCCGGTTATAGACCCCGCCAATGAAGGGAAACTGGTGCATTTTGTGGGATCCGCCGTGACCAGTGAAGAGCTGGTGGATGATTATACGGGAGTGCGGGCGCACGCCATTAAGCTGCATAGAGGATCCAGGATGTATCAATGGAAAGAGACCGCCAGGAAGAAAGAAAACACCACCGAATACTACTACGACAAGGTATGGTCCGAATTCCATATGAATTCAAGCAACTACCATAACCAGCAGTACTCCAATCCCCCCACCATGAAAATCACCAGCCAGATGTATGTAGCCCAAAATGTAACTGTTGGGGACTACAGGCTTTCGCCCAAAATGATCGCAGATATTTCCGAGGCCAATCCATATCCTCTGGATCAAGAAAAGTTTTCCACCTTCCCAGATTCTTTGCGAAGTGTCGCCATCCCCCATGAGGGGGGTTTTTATCTGGGGAGTTCTCCACAGGATCCGCAGATAGGAGACATTCAGGTTCAATACAAGGTATATCCGGAGCAGGAAGTAAGCGTCGTCGGGAAACAGGAAAATCGGCGAGCGGTTGTCTATACCACCTCCAACGGAAAAAACATTGAGCTTATCTATCCCGGATTCAAGACGGCCGACGAGATATTCGAGGCTGAACAGACCAAAAATGTAATCATCACCTGGGTAATCCGAGGCGCCGGGGTGATGGTGATGTATATCGGGTTGATGCTCTCCGTTGGGCAGGTGGCCAGGATCTTCTCCTGGATTCCGTTTCTCGGTTCCGCCGTGGCCAGCGGAGTCTCCATGATCGCCGGACTGTTGTCGCTGTCTTTATCTTTTGTTGTGATTTCAGTGGCGTGGATCTTTTATCGGCCATTGCTGGGAATTGGGTTGCTGGTGGTGGCCGGGGTCCTGGTGGGGCTTATCATAAGGAAAGCAAAAAGCGGCCAGAGGGAAGAGCCCAGTGGGGATATGCCCCCACCCATTCCACCTCCCATTCCGTAGCGCAAGTGGCCCCACACTGTTTGTGCCAAGATAACATATTGTAATAGAATGCAATAGGGGCATCCAACACTCCGTATGACAGACAAAAAGTCGGAACCGACCCAGCAGGAAGAGACCATCGCCGCCATATCCACGGCCCTGGGAGAGGGGGGGATAGGCATCGTCCGCCTCTCCGGCATAACAGCGGAGAATATTCTTCTTTCCATATTCCGGGGACCAGGGGGAAAGCCGAGGAAAAGATTCGAATCCCACAAAGTCAACTACGGGTTTGTGGTGGACGAGAAGGGAGAGAGAATAGACGAGGTGATGGCCACCTTGATGCGAGCCCCCCTGACCTATACACGGGAAGACGTGGTGGAGATATCGTGCCACGGGGGAAGCGCCGTTTTGAAAAAGGTGTTGCGCCGTACTCTGGAGCTGGGCGCCCGGATGGCCGACCCGGGGGAGTTTTCCAAAAGGGCGTTCCTGAACGGGAGGATCGACCTGCTTCAGGCAGAGGCGATAATCGATCTTATACGAACCACATCGGAAAAAGGGTGGACAACCGCCTTTTCCCAGCTGGATGGCAGGCTGAGCCACTCCATAGCCAGGATAGAGGAGGAGTTGATAGCCATATTGGCCCAGGTGGAAGCCTCCATTGACTTTCCCGAAGATGAGATCGAGATCATCGGGAATGAGGCCATTTTGCATAAAATGCAACTATTGAATCAAAAGGTAGGTGAAATAACAGCAACAT
>JAOUPQ010000262.1 GCA_029879765.1 Nitrospinota bacterium
CCGGGCAGTGGCGGCGCCGACGCTGATTGATGGGGAGCCAGGATCGAGCCACTTCGGATATCCGATTATGGTGAAGTGGCAATAGAAAGGGTAACCGAGCTTTTTCAGGCGGGAAAGGTCGTCGAGCATGGGGCGGTAGTCGCGGGACCAGAAGACGATCCCATCCACATCGGCCCGACGCAAGGAGACCTCCCGCGTCCCTGCGCCGAAGGGGTTCTTCACCATCACGGCGCCGCGGACGATTTTATCCATGAACCATTTGGAATGGAAAGCGGGGATGTCTGTCCTTCTGGAAGCGGAGATTATGGCCACGGCGGTGGGGAGGGCGCTACCCCTTTTTCGCGTCCGCCAGCGCCTCGCGAGCCCATTTCAGTGCCGCCTTGGCCGCCTCGCCATCCCCCACCCCTCCTGCCATCCGGGCCAGCTCTTCTATTCTTGTCTCATGGTCCAGGACAACCGCCTCCACATGGGTCTTCCCTTCCACCACTTTTTTGCCGATCCGGATATGCATGTCCGCATGGCGCGCCACCTGGGGAAGATGGGTGACACAGAACACCTGGCACCCCCTGGATAACTCCTTGAGCTTTCGACCCAGAGTGTCCGCCGTGGCGCCCCCCATGCCGGTGTCGATCTCGTCGAACACCATCACCGACGCCGGCTGGTCCCCCGGCAGCACGGTCTTGATGGCAAGCATAAGGCGGCTGATCTCGCCGCCGGAGGCGATGCGGGCCAGAGGCTTTTGTGGCTCGCCTGGGTTGGCGCTGAATATGAACTCCATGTCCCGGATCCCCTCCGGTTCCAGTTTGGGCGGTCCCGAGTCGGTGTCCTTGACACTTGTGTCCGTGACACTTGTGTCCTTGACTCCGGTGTCCTTGAGGTCGGACTCCTTGGAGGCGGGGGGGCCGAAGTCGGCGGACAGCATCGCCTTTTCCATGTTGAGGCTTTTAAGCTGGGCCACCACCGCCGTGGTGAAGGATGGCGCGCCGCTGGCCCGTTCCGCGTCCAGCCTGCGCCCCAGCACCAGCGCCTCCTTGTGGAGTCTGTGGGAGGTCTCGCGCAGTTTGTCCATGTTGTCGCGCATGAACATAAGCTCCTGCAGCTCTTTCTCCGCCTCCTCCCCGAACTTCAGGATTTCCGGGATACCCCCGCCATATTTGCGCTGCAGCTTCCGGATCAGGTCCAGGCGGTTGTCCGCCTCCTCCAGGCGGCCCGGATCCATATCCACGCTCTCCAGATATCCGCGGATGGCCAGGGCCGCTTCCTCGACCTGCACCAGGGCTCCCTCCACGGCGGACCGGGCCGGGGCCAGGGCCTCATCCAAGGCGGCCAGTTTTTCCAGAAAAGCCAGCGCCTTGTTCAGGTTGGTGGAAGCCGCCCCGTCGGAATCGTCCACCAGGGCCAGGGCCGCCGCCAGCCCCTCCATCAGTTTTTCCGCGTTGGCCAGCCTGTTCTTTTCCGCCGTCAGGGTCTCATATTCGCCCGGTTTCAATTCCGCCTGCTGGATCTCCGTCACCTGATGGCGCAGGATATCGATGCGGCGCTCCCGCTCCATCTGGCCATTCTTCGCCGTATCCAGTTTCGCCTTGGCTTCCAGCCATGCCCCCCGGGCCGCCTGGTATTGCCCTTTCAAAGGCTCCAGTCCCAGGAATCGGTCCAGGATCATCAGGTGGATGGAGGAATCGAGCAGGGTCTGGCTGTCGTGCTGGCCCAGGATATCCACCAGCATGGCGCCCGCAGCCTTGACCTGGGCCACGGTGGCGGAGCAGCCATTGATGAACGCGCGGTTCTTCCCTCCCCGGCTGAGCACCCTGCGCACCAGCATCTCCCCGGCGCCGCCGAACCCGTTCTCCTCCAGCCAGGCGGGGAGGCCCGGCGCGCCACGGGTGTCGAACAGCGCCTCCACCACGGCGTTCTCCCTGGAGGAGCGGATCATATCCTCGCTGCTTCTGCCCCCCAGGGCAAGCTCCAGCGCCCCGATGATGATCGATTTTCCGGCGCCGGTTTCCCCGGTGAAGGAGCAGAATCCCGGCGCGAACTCCACCCGCACCTCATCGATGATGGCGAAATCGTTTACGTATAGTTCCTTTAGCATCGTCTTCTCCTGGCGGCGGTGGGCGGGTCACTCCCCCCAGCGCAGCTTGCCGCGCAGCAGATTGTAGTAGTTGGTGTATGGCGACTGGATGATGCGGGTGATATCCTCGGAGCGGCGGATGGTGATGCGGGACCTGGTGTCCAGCCCGAACACCACCTGGCCGTCCAAGGTGGCCTGGGCGGCGTTTCCCTTGGCCCGGGGAGTCAGGGAGAGGCGGATGGTCACATTGTCCGGGATGACGATGGGGCGGATGGACAAGGTCTGCGGACAGATGGGGGTGATGATGATGGCGTTGAGCGATGGATATACGATCGGTCCGTTGGCGGACAGGTTGTACGCCGTGGAGCCTGTGGGGGTGGAGATGATCAACCCGTCGGAGGTGTAGTGGTTCAGCAGCTGGCCATCCACCTCCACCCGCACCGTGACCAGCTGGCTGGTGCTTCCGCGGTGGATCAGCACATCGTTTAGCGCGGTGTAGGAAACCCCCTTCTTCCCGTCGAAGGATATCTCCGCCGCCAGCATTATCCGGTCCTCGTAGGTGAAGTCGCCATTGAGGGTTTTTTCCAGGGCGGGAAACATATCCTCCAGGGTGAACTCGGTCAGGAACCCAAGGCTCCCCAGGTTCACCCCCAGCACCGGCGCCTTGCGCCCTTCCAACAGGCGGGACAGGCCGATCAACGTCCCGTCGCCGCCGAGCACCACCACCATGTCCGCCTCCTGGGCCACGGCGGACTTTTCCATCCCCCCTTCCAGGCCCGCCACATCGGCGGTTTCCTGGTCCAGCAAAGGGGCGTATTTGCGCTCCCGCAGCCAGCCCACCAGCTGGGAAACCGCCTCCCCGGCCATGGGGCTTTGCGTGTTCGCAACGATCCCTATTTTCTCCATACGCGCCTTATATGCAGGGCCAGGCCACCGGCGCCTGCCCATGCGAGGAATTGACAAGAAAGTCAGATTGCCGCATAGTAATCAAAATCAATTTTCTATTATACAAAAACCACAGACCCAGGCGTTCAATATGTTTAGCCCCAATTCATTCCAGGCCAACATGGCCGGCAAAGCGGCGCGGATGGTCGTCGTGTCGGCGCTGCTGGTCGCCACGCTTTCCGGATGCGCGGAGACCGCCGTCGAGCTTATCACCGACGATACGTTGTTGCTGAACAAGGCCAATAACTTTTATTCGCGGCTGCGATACAACCAGGCCAGCGAGGCGTACCGCAAGGTTATGGACGAGTATCCCGACTCCAAGTACAGAAAAGCGGCGGTCATCGGGCTGGCGGACTCCTTGTACAAGGAGGGCCAGTTCGACGAATCGAACCTGTATTACGAGCGGTTCGTGGAGATGTATCCTATGGACGATATGACGCCCAGGGCGCTTTTCTATTTCGGCATGTCCCACATGATGCTCACCAGCACCGCCGACCGGAGCCAGAAAAAGACCCATATGGCGCGAAAGGTTTTCGAGGAGTTCGTGATTCGCTATCCGGACAACGCCCTGGCGCCCACAGCGGCCATCTATAAGGAACGGATGGAGAATATGCTGGCCCAAAGCAAGCTGGAGGTGGCCCGGTTCTATTTCCGCACCAACAAAAACGCCGCCGCCATCGGGCGGCTTACCGAGTTCATAGAGAAGAACCCAAAATCCTCCGACATTCCGGAGGCGATGTTCATCCTGGGCCAGAGTTATATGCGGGAGCAGTCGTATAGAAAGGCGGCGGAGGTTTTCACCATCCTCATCGGCAACCACCCGAAGAGCGAATGGGCGGCCAAGGCCCAGGAAACCGCCAGCAATCTGGTGGTCAAATCCAACTGACCTTTATGCCACCCTCCTCCCTTTCATGACAGAAGTCCTGATGGTGGCGGCGCCGGAGAAGTTCCGCGACGAAGAGCTGGCCATCCCCAGGCAGACGCTGGAAGCCAAAGGCGCCAGGGTGACCGTGGCCTCCACCCGGCCCGGCGTCATCACCGGCATGCTGGGCGCCACGGCCCAGGCCACGGATATCCAGCAGGCCGTCGGCCAGACCTTCGACGCCATCATCATCGTGGGGGGGGCAGGCGCTCCGGCGGCGCTGTGGG
>JAOUPQ010000263.1 GCA_029879765.1 Nitrospinota bacterium
AAGCTCAAACCGGGCGCGGATGGACTGCGGGTCCAGCTCAATGGCCTTTGTCAGCTCCCGCACGGCGTCCGCGTTTGTCCCCTCCGGCAGGCCACCGAAAAAGGTGTTGGCGAACATTTTTAGCGCCCAGTTAAGGTTTGCTATCTCGCGATAATAGACACCCATGAGGATATGGGCTTTGGAATTATCCGGGTCCAGCTCCAGCGCCTTTACTCCGCTTTCCTTCACTTCCCGGGAAAGCTTCACTTTCTCCTTGCCTCCACGGAACAGGGCCAGCTTTCCTGTGGCCAGGGCAAGAAGATAGTGGGCTTCACCAAGAGACGGATTGGCCTTGACCACCTCCTTGGCCAGGTCCATGGCTTCCAGATAGTATTTCTCCGAATCATCCGATTCCAGATCCTCGCCATTGTCCACCAGGGCCTGAATCAGCCTGGTTTTCGCCACTACGCTTTGCGGATTTTCCTTCACAGCTTTGCGGTATTGCTCCAGGGCGCCTTTGTTGTCGAACTGAT
The DNA here is from genome assembly GCA_029879765.1 of Nitrospinota bacterium. Taxonomy (GTDB): domain Bacteria; phylum Nitrospinota_A; class UBA7883; order UBA7883; family UBA7883; genus JAOUMU01. Next base: position 513 of record JAOUPQ010000263.1, read on the forward strand.
CCCGGAGGTTGTCGCCTGCCTGGATGAAAACTATAGCCGTCTGGGCCAGAGCGGGATGGGCATAGAGGGACAGCGCCATCGCAACGATCACCACAATTCTCATTCTCGATCTCCTTGGATAGTTAAACACAATAATACAGATTGTATCCCATTATAACTGCAGCTGCCATGGTGGAGGCCGGAAAGGGCTCATTGGGGCAATCCCATGCCCAGCTTTCCATATAGTGTCTGGGCGATCCAGCCGGCCAGAAATGGCACGAAAAAAGTGGATCCCACCCGCGCCAAAGTCACCTGCCAACCCAGCAGCCCCACTTCCAGGGGCAGCTTGGTGACTCCAAGCAACAACCATCCCGATAAAAACGCCACCACCGGCCCGATGGAGGCGCCAGCCTTCACCAACCCCGCCGCAATGGGAAAGCTGGTGAATGGCCCGCCGGGAGTGAAGGCCCCCGCCAGGGCGCCCACGGCAATACCCTTGAATCCGGCGTCGGTCCCCAGCCATTGGACCACCAGATCCCTGGGGATCATCGCCTGCATAAGCCCCGCCACGATAAACGCCGCCAGGATCAAGGGGAGGGTGGGGACTATCATCCCCATGCCGGATTGCAGCCCCTTTATATGCTGCCCGTCCCCTTTGAGGTAGCCCATCGCAAACAGGACAGCGGCTATCCCTATCATGATGGCCGTTTGGATGTAAAATTCTGTAAACTTCATACTACTTATCATCTCTCCCCGGCTCCGCCGTCGGCTTGCTCCCGCCGAACAGGGCGAATTCCAGATATTTAAAATAACAGTCCACGTTCAAATAGCCTATTTTTCTCAACCACCCCAGCTGATCCTCCAGGGGGGAACAGTATGAAAGATCCTCCTGGCGTCTGGTCCACCATTCACTGAACACAGCCTCCCTTTCCGCCACCAGGCCCCGGCGAACCCTGCCGGAGACCAGCGCGTCCACAAAGTCGCGCTCAAAGAAACGGGCCAGCTTCTCCGTGGGGGAGGAGACGTTGTCCAGGTTCAGGAACGCCCCACCCGGCGCCAACAGGCCGAACACCTCGCCATAAACTTCCTCTTTCCGCCCGCCGGTCTGGTGGTGAATGGAAAATCCGGACACCACCAGGTCGAAAGGGCCGCGCCCGGCAACCCGGCCAGGCCAGGACGGCTCTGAATAATCGAGCATCATGATATCAGCGTCCACCCCCGCCGTCGTACATCTTTTTCTTGCGGCGTCGAGCATTGTATCGGAAAAATCGGCCAGGATTAAAGTGGCGCCGGGCCATCTTTCCTTCATGGTCAGGCCCATCACACCATCGCCACATCCCAGGTCCAGGATTCTTTCCACTTTTGTCGTCATAGCCTCGGCGATTTTCACCGCCAGCCTAAGTTGCTCCTCAGCCAGGGGGATGGCGCCCCTGGAGTGAGCCAGATAGCTTTCCGCCTGGCGCGCATCCTGCCACACTTTGCCGGAACTGGTCATGGCTATATCGTCTTCAGGCTTTCCACCGGCGCCTGGCTGGCCGCCTTCCACGCAGGATACAGCCCCGCAAGGATCGTCAGCCCGAACACTCCCGACAATATGGCTATGGCGCTCTCTTTGAACAGGCGGACCTTCATCACCGGATCAATCATGGTTCCGCCCACGGCGTATCCCTCCATGTTGTCCGCGAACTGTCGCAGGTCCAGCCCGTAATTATATAGGTAAAAAAAGAACGGCGCCGTAAGGATGATCCCCATTATCAGCCCCACTATGGCGATGAACAGCGACTCCAGAACCACCAGCCGGAACAGCGAGCCGGGCCTCATCCCCACGGCCAGCATCACGCCGAACTCCCGCTGGCGCTCCAGCACACTCATGAATATGGTGTTCAGGATTCCAGCCGCGATAAGCAGCCCCACCAGAAACTGGGATAGATAGTTGCCCGTCCGATCCACTTTCACCATCCCGGAGACCTCCTTCTGGGTCTCTTTCCAGGTGAGCACGTCTCGATCGCTGTTCCCCACCTGGGCGGCGATAAGCTGGCCCACTTCGTCCACCTTTCGCTGGTCGTCGATAAACACCGCCACCAGGGACGCCTCGTCAGGCGCGTATTTTAGCACCTTGCGGACCCGGTCGATGGGAATGAGGGCAAAGGCGCCGTCCACCTCCTCCACGCCGGTTTTGAATATGCCGGACACTCGCCCCACTTCGCTGACTATCTCCCCGTCCACATCGGTCATGGTATACACCAGTTTCCTGCCCAGTCCGATTTTCAGCTTCTCGGCCATCTTCGCCCCGATGACGATCTGGCGTCCATCGCTCTCCGACAGCATCTCCCCTTCCACCATGGCCCGCAGGAAGGTGTTTATCTTGGGGGTTTCATGGGCCGGATCCACGGCGAAGAAGACTCCCCCCACGCTTTTGGCGGCGCTGGCGAACATGGCCATGCCGGTTATCCGCTCCGCCGCCGCAACGACCCGGGGGATTTTCAGCGCCTCCTCCCGCGCGTTGGAGGCGTTGCTTATCCTTTTCTGGAGCGTGGGGATGTCGTTATACCCTTTCGGCTCCACGGTGATATGCCCCAGACCCATGGTGGCGCTGGTGTCTATGATCTGGGTATATGTGTAATCGCCGGAACCGGTGAAGATCACCGACAGCAATATCCCCCCGGCGACGGTGAAGCAGGTGATAAAGGTCCTGCGTTTGCGCCGCCAAAGGCTTCGCCATGCCAGCTTGATTAACATATCGCCTCCTGCGCCTGCCTCATATATGGTGGATCGCCTCCACCGGCCGGATCACTGCGGCCTTGATGCCGGGGTATATCACCGCCAGGAACACAATCACCACCAGGGTGACCATGGGCGCTTCGACGCTCTTGGTGGTGAGGTTGCAGAATATGGTGGGGTCCCAGGTGACGCCTCCCACGCTGACTCCCTCTCCCATGGCGGAAAGATTGATTCCGTGTCTTTCGTAATACAAGGAGACGGGGATCCCCACCCCCATGGCCACGGCGCAAGCCAGGGTCACCTGTATCACCGCCTCGAAGATCACCACCGCCAGAACCTGCGTTGGCGACACGCCGACAGCTTTCATGATGCCGAATTCCCGGATACGCTCGAACACGCTCATCAGCATGGCGTTGAGCGTCACCATCCCCACGGCGGCGTACATGATCAGAATCATGACTATCAGGCTTGCGTCGGAAACTTTTAGCAGTTCTGCCATCATCGGCTGAAGCTGGGCCCAGCTTTTCGCTTCGTTGTCCCCCGCCGCTTCCGTTATCCTGGCCATGGCCGCCTCCAAAGGCTCGCTCCTGTCCTTGCGCATGATGACGATTTCGTGGACTCCGTCCGGGATGGACATGAAATCGCGCAGGGCCTTTTGTGTCATGAACAAACCGCCCCGGTCCACCGCGTCCCCCACACCCTTGAGCACACCGCGCACCTGATACAGGTCGTTGGCCATGGAGCCATCCGCCGCCTGGCCCACCAGCACCAGCTCGCCCCCCAGTTTCACATCCAGGATCTTGGCCAGCTTCCGGCCCACGACCACACCCCTGGGGTCGCTATCATCCAGCCAGACGCCGGAGGAGAGATGCTTGTATGTCTGGGTGACCGTTTTCTCTCGCTCGATGTCCACTCCCATGATGGAGACCCCCGCCGAGTTCTGCTGG
>JAOUPQ010000264.1 GCA_029879765.1 Nitrospinota bacterium
TCCCTTTTCTTCCAGTCTGGCGCGAAGCCTGCCCATGATGTGAAAATGCCTGGCTTCATCGTCCGCCAGTTTTTCAAAAAGCTCCCGAGCTTCCGCGTCCTCCGCCTGGGCTATGGCGTCACGGTAGAATTTTTCCGCCGTTTTTTCGGCCTCCTCCACCACTTTCAGGGCGTCGTCCAGCCCGGCCTGGGTTCCCGCCTCGTCGGTCACCTCGCGAGTGATCCATTTTATGGTCTCCCCCACGGCGACCTTGGAATCGGGAAACATCTTTTCCTTATATTTCATAAGGCTGTTGAAGTGGCCTTTTTCCCTGTTCCCCTGGTCCTCAAAAAACTGGGCGGCCCCGCTGTCCCCGGCTTTTTTCAGCACTTTGGACAGGGCGGCGTAATGCTCCATGGCCAGCTTCTCGTTGTAGATGGCGGAGTTGATCACCTGCTCGGAAGAGATAGACATCGGTTTCCCCTCTTATTAATTTAATCATTATATAAAAACAAGATACACTCGGGCGCAAGGCAAGTCAACCAGGAGAGGTGACTGCAGAGGAATTACCCTTGCCCCCCCCCAAGCTCAGCCTTCCTTTGGTGGTGGGGTGACGTCCTTGCAGGTCAGCAGGAATCCGGTTAGGGCGCCATTGTCCCCATTAATCCGCTCCACCCTGGCCTCGAAGATGTGAGGGCCATCTTCCATTTGCCGCTGGAAAGTGAATATATGCTCCCCCTTCACGTAAACATCCATCAAGCCTTTTTTGTACCTGGGTTCGCTGATATTTTCCCAAATACGCATATCCATTGTGGTTTGCCCGATGACTTTAGAGGCCGGGTATCCGAATATCCTTTCGGCGGCCGGATTGAAGTATGAGATCCTGAATCCCAGATTGGTGGCGACTATGGCCACATCCCTGGAGGATTGGAGTATGCAATCCAGAAGAGACGTTTTCTCCTGATCAATGTCCCTGGTCTCCAGTTCTTTCAGCTTCCGCTCAGTAATATCCCTGAAGGCGGCGATGAAGCTCTTCTCCCCCTCGTCCCTGGTCTTGACCTCCTCTATGCGTATCTCCAGTGGAAACTCATGGCCCAGCTTCCCCTGGCCTTGCAGTTCCCGCCGCCGCCCGACCCAGTGGGAACCACCGGTATGGATATAGCTACCTAATCCATCCATCAAGGACTCTCGACTGGAAGGGGACAGGAGCCTGTCAAATCCCATGCCGACCAGTTCCTCGGCCTGATAGCCGAACACTTTGCCCGCTTCCGTGTTGGCGAAGGTGATGGTATTATCATGGCCAAAGCTGACGATCCCCTCCCCCACGGAAGCCACCATGGCCCGCAGCCTGGCCTCGCTTTGGCGCAGGGCGGCTTCCCGCTGGTCCAGCCTCCCCTGCAGAAAACGGATATATTTTCCCTCCAGAAGCCCCCGCAGGATATCGCTCTGGGTTATTATCCCCACCGCCTCTCCCGCTGCGTCCACCACCACCAGCCTTCTCCGGCCCACCTGGATCATCTTTTTCACGGCTTCGGCCAAGGGGAGGACGTCCTCCACCAGATCCAACGGGGCGCTCATCCATCTTTCCGCCAGGCTATTGTCCAGATCGGTCGCCTCCATCAATATCCTGGGGATATCCCGCTCCGTGATCACCCCGGAGGGTTGGCGCTCCTTTTCCATCACCACGCAGCTTATGGAAAATTCCTCCATTTTCCGCACCACTTCGGCCATGCTCGCTTCTGCCGGAACCTTGATCACCCCTTTGGTCATTATATGCCGGACACTCCGTCGGTCGATAAGCCCCAGCCCCAGCCGGGTTATAATGTCGGACAGGGTGACTATCCCTTCGATCTTGTCATCCCGCCCCACCACCACCGAATGTCTGATTCTTTCCTTTCGGAACAGGCCATAAAGATCCAGGATATCCATATTCCCCGGGACGGTTATCACAGGCGAGCTCATCACGTCACGGATCGAAAGCTCCCCTATCTGCCGGTGTCTTTTGGCTATTTTCACCACGTCCCGCTCTGTCAGCAAACCCACCGGCTTGTTGTCCTCCACCACCACCAGACAACTGATCTTGTTTTCAGTCAGTACTTTCAATGAGTCGGCAAGGCTGGTTTTCGATGGGACAGAAAGAACCTGGGAAGTGGAAAGCTCGCTTATTTTCGTTGCATACATGATCACTTACCTGGAAACCATGGAATGTGGGCGCCGGGGCGCAGATGGACACGGAAGAAACCAAAACTATAACTTTTGGGCGGATAATAAAAAAACGGCGGCATATTTGCGATTTCACCTTCTATAGGAGGATATTAACGCAATCCAAATCCCCATGCAATAATTATCACCAGGCTCAAGGCCGCCCCGGACCCCAGGATGGGGATGCGCTGTCGGAATAAATAACGGGCTGCTAGTGCAGGCCGCCCTTGTCGCTGCTATAGGTGTACGGGCCCTCGTTGCAGGAAGGATGGTCACTCACCGCCTCCCAATAGGAGTCTGTAGCAACGGAGGAAACAAGCACGACACCGGGAGTCCATTTAAATCCCTGCAGGTTGCTGGAGTAGTCCGGATTCTGGACGGCAGTGACATAGGCTTGCGCGAAAACGAAATATGATTCCTGGGCTATGGCCAGGTTGGTAAGGTCGGACATCGCCTTGCCGCACAACGCTCTGGAGCGATAAGCGGCAAACTGGGGAATGGCGATTGTGGCCAGAACTGCGATGATGCTCACTGTAATCAGCAATTCGACCAGTGTGAACCCGGCGATGCCGGAGCGCCGACCCCTCCTGCCCAGGGCCATCGTTCTTGCTTGCTTCTCAAACATGGTCAACTCCTCCTATGCCACCGGATTGCTTGCAGTGTCCTGCAATTACATTCCGCTCAGTGGCCATCTCCAATTTCATAGGGCTGCCACAATTCCCGCATCGATGGCAAACACGCTACCGGGACCCATTTACACCAAATACACCCTCTGACATCATACCATATTTGTAACGGAATGGAAGCATTAATTTGAATGGGGGGAATATATTTGTAAAATATTGATATAATGGAAAATGGAAAGAAAAATATCAGTTATCAGTCGTAAAAAGCCATGGAGGCGAAGCTTACCATGCTTTCCATTTCACCCTCCAGATTCTGCCGATAGCCCAGAATCCTGCCGGTTTTGGCCTTGGTCAAACTCAAGAGGGCATACAGCGGGGGGAATCCGCATATCCGGTTATCGCTGTTGACTCGTGTGATTTGTGAGAGAAATGCTTTTCTGTCCAGTTTCCGCGCAGCTTCCATCAACTCCCGGTCCTCCCGCTCGACAGAACGAAGCTTCTTTTCTGTCAGAGGGGCAGGATCACCAAAGCGGGCCCCCACATGAGACAGATCCACACTGGCCACATACCGGACCTTCTTTCCACATTCCTCGGCGGTTTTGGACAAAGCTGCAATGAAACGATCCACCCGATGGCCGTTGAACAGAGGATGGTCGAGTTGCCATATATTTTCCGGAAAAGATAAGAGAATGGGAACCGCTTTGCCCACCGGGCCTTTCCTGGCCATGGCGGCCATAAACAGCGCCTGGAACTCGATGGAATGCTCGGCCTTGTGGGAGATGCGGTTGTTGAACAACCCTTCCTGGAAATTCCCCTCCAAAGCCTCCAAAAATTCCCTGTCCACCTCCATCGGCCCCAGGGGAGTGTGGAAATCCTTGTCTATACAGGAAAAAAAATCGTCGGCCAGATAATGCCCGGTACCCAGAATCACCACCACGCTGTGCGGATCCGCCGGAATTTCGCGCCATCCATCCGCCATCATCCCCGCGCCAATGCGGAAGTCGATATGCGGAACCACCACCGATTCCGCCCCGACGCCCTCCTGGGGGGGGTGGCTGGAAAGCTCGTTTTCTATAAGGAGGGCCAGCTCTTCCGCTTCTTCCGGATAGCTCTTCCCCGCATGGGCCGGCGCCCGGAACGGCGCGTCGATGAATTTTCTGATCACCGCCTCGGCCGCCTTCCGATACCGGCTGTTATCCAGCAGCAGCGCCTGGTCCAGCTGCTCCACCAGCCGCTCCACTTCCCCCTTGGCCACCCGTCGGTGAAATTGCGTCTGGAATTCATCGCAGATCTGCGTTATATCGCGATTGCCATCCATCATGGTTATAAGATAGAAAGCGGGA
>JAOUPQ010000056.1 GCA_029879765.1 Nitrospinota bacterium
AAGCGGACTCAACTGCTGGGAACACCAGATGGTGCTCCCAGGCTACGCATTGATGAGCCAGGGGACCCAGTTCCATGCTTCTGTGTGGCCCGGGGGCGAGCCATACACCCGCCAGACTTTTTTGACCCAGGCCTTCTGCTCCCAGGCGGCGTGTTATGGGATTATGGCCGGGGGGCTGATCCGGGAGGAGGATATTCCGGAGCGGTTCAGAAAAATGCTTCCTCTGCGCGCCGTGCCCCGGACGGGAGACAGCGCCATCATCGGACCGAAAGGGAATATCATCGCCGGTCCTTTGCATGGCGAGGAGGGGATATTGGTCGCCGAGGCGTCAATGGATGAGATCCGGTCCGCCAAGGCGTGGCTGGATGTTTGCGGCCACTACAGCAGACCGGATATTTTCGATGTGAAGATGCACGGGCGGTCGCTGCATCCCCACCCGCCGGAATAAGCGGGAAACTGCCGTGTTGGATTGAGTGTCATAAAACGATAAATAATCGGCGGCCATCGGTTTTGACCTTCAGGAAGAAAACAGGGTTTGGGGGCCTTGTTTTCCTTTTACAAATTTAACCGAAAATTTCTATTGTCAAACAATCAGCGTAATCATAAAATAGAGGCTGTTATTTGCATACTTTTTAGCGACATTGGGAAATCGGTTTAAGACCACAGTTCACAATCATATTTTGGTACCGTAACAAGAGCATCCCCCCGGTTGTTTCTTATATTCGGTTCTCAAAACCAATCCAAAGGAAAAATCATGAAGAACAAACTGTACGTGGGCAATCTACCTTATTCCATGAAGGAAGAGGATCTTATGGATGCGTTCGCCGAGGCGGGCGCCGTCCAATCGGCCAAGGTCATTACTGACCTGTCCACGGGACGCTCCAAGGGCTTTGGCTTTGTCGAAATGGAGACAGACGAAGACGCCCAGAAAGCCATCGACACCATGAACGGCAAAGAGTTTGACGGCCGCAGCATCAGGGTGGATTTGGCCAAGGAAAAAGAGAAAGGCCCACGCACCAGGCGCCCGGGCGGTCGGGATTCTGGCGGACGCGACAGGGACAGATAAAGAACATAGCCCCACACGACAATCGCCAGAGGGAAGATAGGCTTTAATAGCGCCTTTCAGGCCCCGTCTATCAGGCGGCGCCTGGCTTTTCCTTTCTGGGTTATTGCTGGTATGGGTCGTTAGAGCCCGTTCATCGGGGGGAAGTTTCTTTTTGTGGCATCGATAATGCCCATCATGGCTGTGGTTAGCGCCATGGTGGGCTTATCTTCGCCTGTTGTACGGATTTCTTTCAAAATCACCCAATCCAACACATGCAGGATAGCGCCATAGTTCCACTCTGCGCCCAATCTTGCGGGGGAGGATCCGCTTGTCTATTTATCCCCGGGTGGTTGGTCCAGAGCCAGTGACATGAGGTTCTTCTTGATATCATCGGCGATGGCGGTGAAACGGACAACGAATCCCCCCTCATCCCTCTCGTAATTCTTCATCACCTTGCCATAAAACGATCTTTTCATACTTCCATGCTTGCTCACCACCTCGATCTCGAATTTGAGGTTGGCCAGGTTCTCCATCTCCTGCTGGAAGACGATCACCGCGGAGCGGTTTGAAACCATGGTTATCAATCCCTGGTTCATATCCCCGGCGGATATCTTCCCCTCCAGGGAGGAATAGAGGATAGGCGCGGGCTCCAAAAGGGGTATCATGGCGTCATCCACAATCGGGATCGACACATTGTATGGCTCGCCCATTCCCATGATCTCGTGCACCTGCACCGTTTCCTCGAATCCCTTGAACGGGGCGTCGAAGGATGCGCCCACGATTACGTTCTCACCCACTTCCTCCAGGGTGGAACTGGAGATGAGGATCTGCCCCCCTGTGGTCAAAGATTCTATGCGGGAGGCCATGTTCACGCCGCTTCCGATGACTCCATATTCGCTTCTTCTGGTGGATCCCATGTTTCCAGCCACCACCTTGTCGGTGTTGATCCCGATCCCCATTTCAAGTTCCGGCAGGTTTCTTTTTCTGTTCTCTTCGTTAACCCCACCCATGGCAAGCTGCATCTCCAGAGAACAGGCCACAGCCCTCTGGGCGTCATCCTCCCGCTCGTTGGGGGCCCCGAACAGGATCATTATGGCGTCACCTATAAACTTGTTTATGGTTCCGTTATATTTGAATATGACCTCGGTCATCGCCTCGAAATACCGGTTCAGCATATCCAGCACCACTTCTGGGCTTATCCGCTCCGACAGGGAGGTGAAACCGCGGATATCGGTCATCACCACCGTCACCTTCTTCACCTCGCCCCCCATCTCCATCCCCTCGGGTGACTCCAAAAGCTTGTCCACCACCTCGTCGGACATATATTTGCCGAAGGCCTGGCGGATGAACTGGTTCCTTTTCCCCAGCTCATCGTTTAGCTTTTCGATTTCCCGCAGGGCGCTCAAGGAATCCTGCAGCTCGTTGAGCTCCGTGACATCCCTGAACACCGCGATCACCCCGATGGTTTCCCGCTCCCCCTCCGGGCCACTTTGCAGAAACGATGTGGCCATGGAAAGGCGGGCCGTCCTGTCCTGCTCCACGTTATGGAAATCCACCAGGCGGTTGTTGACTGTGTTGATGGAATACGTGGCCTTTATTATGCTGTCAAAGAACGCCTCGTTCTCCTCCGACTCATGGGGGCCGAACAACTCGTCGAAAGTAAGATCGCCGGCGCCTTCTTCCGGTTCCACGCCCAGTATCTGACGCGCGGCGTTGTTATACACCACCAGGCTCCCGTCGAGACTGATGGTGATAACACCATCGCTCATGTTTTCCAGGATATTTTTATATATCGCCAGTTCTTTGTCGCTGGCCATTTCAACCTCCTATAGCCAACAGAGCGCCTTGCGCCGCGGATGGGGCGCAAACAGGGCAAATGGGCGCCACCTGGCGATAATAACGCAGGGTTTGTATTGGATAATCCATAAAAGCCTTTTTGGCCTGAAGCGAAGACACCAAGACACCCGGGGGAGACTCGGCAAAAACCCTCATACCTTAAATTGATCTACCACCGACTGAAGCTTATAAATCTCGTCATTAATCTCGAGGGCCACCTTCTTCGTCTCATCGGACTGATAGGCGAATCCTTCGCTGAGCTGGTTAACGGTCTTGATATTGGCGAACATTATGTTGGTTATTCCCGACTGCTTTTCCGTGGCGGCGGCGATATGATCCACCATCTCGTTAACCCTGGCCGTATCGTATATTATCTTGTTCATGGCATCGCCGGATCCGTGCATGGAATCCACCGCTTCCGATGTGAAGGCCTGGATATCCTGGATTATGCCGCCTATTTCCCCAGTGGCTTTCGTGGTCCTCTCCGCCAGCTTGCGCACCTCCTCGGCCACCACGGCAAAACCGCGCCCCTGCTCCCCGGCGTTGGCGGCCTCTATGGCGGCGTTTATGGCCAGAAGGTCGGTCTTTTTGGCGATATCCTCGATCACCTGCAAGATGCGCCCTATCTTTGTGGAATAGTCGGACAACTTGCCGATGGCCTCGGAACTTTGCTTGATAATATCCCCGCCGCTCATCGCCTGTTTGCGGGTCTCCTCGGAGGTCATGGCCACATCCGCCGCGCTCTTGGCGATGGCCGTGATGGCGGTGTTCACCTCTTCGACGGAGTTGTATATTTTCGCCACTTCAAATGACTGGCTGTTGGCCTGTTTGGAAAATCTTTCCGTAGTGGTGGAAAGCTGGGTGGTGGCGGAGGCCAGGTGTTCTGCCATGGAGCCCAGCTGGGTCACAATCTTGCGCACCTTGTGGACGAATTCGTTGAACAGGTTTCCCACGTCCGAAATCTCATCGGAAGTCTCCACTTCCACGCTTTTGGAAAGATCGGCCACCTCGTCTTTGGCGATGCTGCGCAGCCTGTCCACAATCCTTTTAAGCGGGCTGGTTATGGAATTGGCCAGCAGGTAGGCCAGGATCACCGTGGCCAGGGCCACAAGAATGGATATGAACAGTGTGGTCTTCTCCACATCGCTAACTTCCAGCCCCGTGTCCGCCATGATCTTGACAAGTTCGCTTTTGTTGTTGGCCACCAGTTTGTCTATCCTGCCCCGGAGCACTTTCACGAACGCGTCCACATCCACCTTGATGCCAGCGCCTTCCTCCCCCCCTCTTTCGATATAGACCAGCAGCATCAGCTCCGCCATCTTGAAGAACTTGTCGAAGTCGACGACTATGGACTCTATCTCCTTTTTTTCATTCACTCCCACCGACAGGCCCATGGCCGTATCCGCATAACGCTTAAAATGGGTCTGCCATTTTTTCACATCCACCAGGTCATCATCCTTTGTCATGGACAATGCGTTGCGGGTGAAATGATTCTGGACTTCCAGAATGGCGAACTTCATCTCCATGGCGGCTTCGGCCAAGGGGTAGTAGTGGCCGGTGATCCGGTCCATGCTCAGATAGATCCGGGCAAGGGCCGACTGGCCGACATAGGTGGAGATAATGGGGAGAAGCACAAGCATGCCCAGGACGACAAACAGCCTGGTCTGTATCCTGATATTACCCAGAATCCTGAGCTTCATAAAACCAACTCGAAATTGCCCTTTGAAGGCGGGTGAACCTCAGTCACTTGATTACAAGCACAACCTTGACTTTTTGCTTATCCACCCGCTCCTCGGATATATACCCAAGGGTATTGGGGCTCTGGCCCACCTTGGATAGCATAAGCAATTGTGATTTTAGGATAGTCGGGGGATTCTTCGCCGTATTTGTAATCCGTTTGCTGGCCCAGTCCATGGTCACATCCTGGGGCGCCTTGCCCAGCACCTTGGCGGAGAATACCTGGCGAGTGGAATCATCCATGGGAAGGTCGAATATCTTCACCTTCTCGCCATCGGGCCATGTGACCAATATATCCGAATAATACCTGCGCAGATCCTCCACGCTCAAGGTGTCCACCTTGCTATCCTTATGGACAATAATCGCCACACCTTCGCCGGCGACGCTTTCGCTGGCGAATATCAACACCGCGAAAATGAGCAAAGCGACAAGCCAAAGGCCAGGATGGACGCCGACACGCCTTTTGCCCACTTCCTCAATGCCATAGCCTGGCGATTTCATCTTATTCACCCAGATCCCAAGCCTCACTTAGAAAAACACCGACAGGCTGAGGATCCAGACAGTGTGATCCACACTGACCTCCTCGTTTTGATAATCGAAATAATTGGCCTCTATCTTGGACACCACAGTGGGAGTCCAATGGTAATTAAGGCCACCAGTGCTCACAAACACCCCATTATCGGCAATGGTGTCATTTTCGTTGAAGTAATCATATCGCCCGAAAAAAGTCCACATGCCAAGGTTTGTCAGCGCCTGGACGTAATATCCTTGCATCCCGTAGGTTTGTCCTTCGCCAGGCTTCATATCCGCCGTGGCGTATTCCGCCTGAATCTTCAGCGCGCTTATGTTCAGTTGCAGGTCGGCGCCGGTGGCTGTTTTTTCGGTCCCGTCATTAAGCTTGTCGTTCAACGCAGAGACGCCGATTTTCAGCTCCACCATCAAGGGCGCATTGAACTCCAGCCTTCCGCCGAAAGCCTTGTCTTCGTTTTGGTCGCCAGAGCCTGGGTTTCCTCCACCATTGGCGGCGTATCCCGAATAGCTCAACATGTAGTCGTGGATGTTCACCGAACCGGACAGTTCAAGGCCATCCAGGTATTGCGGGAAGATGTTACGGATATGCAACGGCCTGCTTTGGGTGGTTACGAAAGGGGGATAGTGGTTTATATTCCATATCCCTGCGGGAGTGAGGAACCGCCCTCCCCTCAATGTCATGTTGGGCGTGGCGTGATAATCAGCGTATACCTGCTCCAGCAGGATCTTGCCTTCGGACCTGGAAAGCTCCTTGGAGCCTCCCGCCTCAAAAAACGGGGCGTCCTCGAATTCCAGCTCGGAAAACACAGACCAGTTTTTGTGAAGTTTCTTCTGCAGGAATAGGGAGAAATGGTGGATCCGGAAGCCATCGACTTTCCCTTCCCTGTCGTCCACAATGTACTCCACATCCATGTAGCCGGAGACATTGAGACCCTTTGACAGGATTTCCTCCAGGTTTTCGACGTTGTCGGAAATGATTTCCGTCTCGACCTGCAACTCTTCGAGTTTTTGGTTAAGCTCCTCAGAGGAGGGGGATGTTTCTGCAGCCTGAACCGGGAAAGAGCCGACGCACACCATGACTGCTGCCATGGATATCGACAGCACTGTTGAACTTATTTTTATCATCCCGCCTTTATTTTCACCTGGTTGGCCACCCGGCAGATACCGGAGCGAATATCAAAAACTAAGACTTTACATCACGCCTAAATCTAATCATCCGTGTTATAATATCATACGTTTTAATTATTCAATAGTTTTTTAGTTTATCTTCCTCTTGGCCTTCTTATAGGGAGTATGGGCAGGAAGGATTTTCCGGGCCAAACGCGGGTTTTATGTCCAAACATATTATGTTCCACCTCGATGGCCAGGCTTTCGGCATGGAAGTCCTGCAGGTGAGTGAAATACTGCTGGCGGATGAAATCCGCATTTTCGAAGTCCCCAACGCCCCGGATTTCCTTATGGGGATCATCAACCTGCGCGGCATGCTCACACCCATCGTGAACCTGGGGATAAAACTTGGCCGACCGGCGGGAAAGATCACCGACAAATCCAGGGTGATCATATGTAAAACCAGCTTCGGCGCCGCCGTGGGAGTTCTGGTGGACGATCTGGCCCAACTGGTGGAGGCGAAGGATGACGACCAGGGAATAGCCGCCCACCACAGTGTTCCGCAAGACAATGCCGACACCTTGCCCAAAACGGCCGCCCCTGGCATCCAAATCATTTCCTTCGACGATATCTTCCAGGACATCGACTCGGGGATCGCATGAAAATACAGGACAAGAAACAAACGCTGATTATCCACATGGCGCATGTCGCTGACAAGGCATGAAAGATAGCATTCCAGTCCCTCCGGGCTCCAATACGAATAAAGCGGCGGAGCCTTCCCCGCAAACCCCATCCCCCCAGGCTGGCCAGGGGCAGACCGGCATGGAGGAATACCTGGATGACTTCCTGACGGAATTCGCACAAACCCTAGATTCCATGAAAGCCGCCCTGGATAAACTGGAAATCAATCCCGAGGATAAAGCGGAGCTTTACACTCTGTACAGAAACGCTCACAACATGAAGGGGGGAGCGAGGGCCATGGGATTTATCCGGCTAGGAGAATTCTTCCGAAGGATAGAGCTATCCCTGGCCCCATTCCGGGACAACGGAAAACCACTTCCAGAAATCCTGACCAAGGCGATCCGGCTGGCTTGGGCTTCCTTGCATACAGCCCCGGAAACTATCAAAAAACTCAGATCCGACAGCGCCCTGGACTTTGGCCCCGCTTCCCAAAAATTGGAAAGCGCCACGAACCATTACATACGCAAACCAGATTGAGCACCAAGGACGCAAACCCCGACAGGGGAGAAATAAAAACGGCTGCCAGCCGGATCCCCACCAGCCCCGCGCTTAACGACGAAAGGCGGCAGGCGCTGGAAAATTACCTGCAGGACTTTCTTGAGGAGTTTACAGAACAGATTGACACCATGGAAAGTTGCGTCATGGCCCTGGAGCACAACCCCGGTAATGGGGAGGAGTTGAAAAACTGCTTTCGCCAGGTACACACCCTCAAAGGAAGCGCCAACGCTCTCGGATTTCTGGCTCTGGGTTTCCTCTGTCACATAACCGAATCGGCGCTGGTTATTTATCGGGACAAAAACGCCCCTCTCCCCTCCAGGCTTGTGGAGCTGCTATACGATTTTAATGACGCGCTGCGGCGGATAAAGGCGCGCATCTCCTCCAGCCTCACCGACTCGGATGTGGACATCCGCCGACTGGTGGACAATATGGAGGCCGCCACCCAAGCCAGCGAGGTGAAGACTTCCCCTCCAAAGGAAACGGAGATCTCAAAAACCGAAGACCCAAAACCCAAATCGATCACTGCTATTAAAGACATGGCCCCCCTGGCCTCGGTGCTGTCAGTGTCTGAAAAGATCGGGGCCATCCGGGTGGAGGTAACCCGCCTGGACAGCCTGATGAATTCCCTGGTGGAGCTTGCGTTGCTGCGCAACAGGAGCCAGCAACTGGTGCACAACATGCTTATGGGGGAAAAAACGGAAAATCTCATGGAGGGATTTGGCTCCCTGGCGTCCAACCTGGATTCGGCCACCCGTCGACTGCAATCCTCCGTCATGAGGGCCCGGATGCTCCCTGTTGGAAATGTGTTCAATAAATTCGGCAGGGTTGTGCGAGACCTGAGCGTGGCCCTGGGCAAGGAAGCTGACCTGGTGATCCATGGAGCAGAAACCGAACTGGACAAAAACCTTATAGAAACCATATCAGACCCTCTGCTGCATATCATAAGAAACTGCATGGATCACGGCATCGAGGATCCAGACAAAAGAGCCCAACTGGGCAAACCCAGAAGAGGCTCAATTCATCTGAACGCCTTCCAGGAGGGGAATTCCATAGTTGTGGAGATCTCCGACGACGGCAAAGGAATCGATCCCGAGGCGTTGGTGGATAAGGCGATAAAAAATGGCGCCTTGCGGCCGGAGGACGCCCAGATGATGAGCGAGACCCAGAAGCTCTCTCTGGTGTTCCAGGCGGGTTTATCCACCGCCAGCGCCGTCACCGATGTTTCCGGCAGGGGAGTGGGAATGGATGTGGTGAAGACCAATCTGGAAAAGCTCAACGGCGACATCGACATAAAATCCCAGCCAGGCTCCGGCACCAGGATAATCCTGAAAATACCCCTGACTTTGGCCATTATCCCCACGCTGCTTTGCCGTGTGGGCAGGGGGGTGTTCGGCGTCCCTCTCTTTTCCGTGGAGGAGACTATCCGCGTCACCCCTTCTGAACTGGAGACCAGGGAATACCAGCCCCAGTTGATGTTCAGAAACGAAAGACTGCCGGTGGTGATCCTTAAAAATATACTCAAGTTTGAGCATAACGGCGACGGAGCGCAGGAGCAGATGGATGTGGTGGTGGTCAAGTCCGGTCTTCGGCGGATCGGCCTGGCGGTGGACAAAACCCTGGGGCAGGAGGAAGTGCTGATCAAGAGCCTCGACTCCTTCCGGGGGATATTCGACCCCCCATACCTTTCCGGCGCCACTATTCTGGGGGATGGCTCGATAGCGTTCATCCTGGACATATCCAAGCTCGCGGCCACCGTCCAGTTTGGCGATACACGCAAAGGAGAAATCCCCGCCGCCAAGGCTCAGGCGGAGCCGGAAGAGCTGGCCCTGATTTTCGGCGACGACGATAAGGAGCGATACGCCGTGGCCGCTCGATGGATAGGGGGTGTGACCCTGGTGAACCCATCGGATGTCCAACTCCAGGATGGCAGGAATACCATCGCCAGCGATTATGGAGTTCTGCCCGTGACCCGCATTCCCGCCACCATCCAATCACCCTCCATCCCCCTGAACGACATGCAATACCTGGTGGTGTTCCGCAAGGAAGGGAGACGGGCGGGGCTTATGGTCAACGAAGTCAGAGGGCTCAGGAACTTAAAGGTCAGCAAATTCCAAACCCCGACGATGGGGAAAGATCAGGAGGAGCCTTTGATGGTGGACGACCGCCCCACAAAGATACTGGATCCGGATCTGATATTGGAATCGGCGCTCTCCAGCGATCAGGCCGACAAGCCGTAAAGCTTCACTGTCGGATTCTGGCCAGTTCCAAAAGCTCGGAGCTTAAAACCAGCCCGCTTTTTCCCGCGTTGGAAAGCCCGATTTCGAATCTGAGCCTGCCCCCGTCCACGAAAAAGCTTATGATCCCGCCCTTTCCGATAAAATCGGAAGCGTCCCCCACGCTTAAGACAGGCTTGCCTGGATAGTCATCAAGCAATTGTTCCACCAGGTCCGGCTTTGTGTGTGGAATATACAATACATGACAGGGAATGGGGGAATCCCCGGCAAACATGTCCACCACATCCACAGGAAGGTTGCCGATTTTTTTCCCGGCCACGATATTCCGGAAAATTATGGTAAACGCAGGATCTTCCCCAACGCAAAAGATGATCCTGCCAGCGGCCTTGGTGGCGCTGGGCCATGAGACGAACTTGGCGAAGTTGTAGATATATCCGGCCTTTATGGCTTTCTCGCGCTCCGATGAATCCTCCGCGAGGGATAAAGCCGTGGCCGGGATGAACACCAGGACCAGCATGAGCAAAGCCGTCCATCGTGGCCATGGCATTAAAGCCGCTTGAATAATATGCAACATAGATTAATTATAAGCCACGGATCGCTCAAACTGCAATGCCGCTATATAATACAAATGCATTATTTGGGCGGCAATGAAAAACACTCCATGATCAACAACCTTGCCAGCACCTGTCATCGATCCAGTGTCGATAATGATTACAAAACGTGTTGCTCAAGGGCGCGCCATAAAGTAAAATTGAAGCTTGAATTTCAAATAGGGTGGATTTTATGGTGTGCAGTAAGTACCGCTCACAAAGGGCGCAGCGCCCTGAAGGCGTATTTATCATTGTTCAGGCGGCAATAGCCCTCATTTGCCTCGTTCATGCAATGCCAGCTCGTCCTGCGATCGCCCAAGTGGACGCTGATTTTTCATACGCCGACATGTCGTTGAAGGAGTTGATGTCGCTGCAGGTCTTCACCACCGCCTCATTGATCCCCACCGAATTGGCCAAGGCCCCCGGCACGGCGTACATGTTTGACCGCGATGATTTCGAAAGACTCGGCGCAAGGAGGCTTGGCGACCTCCTGGAGCTGACACCCGGTATCCAGCTGAACCAGTATCGCAAAAGGCACGCCACAATTTGGGCAAGGGGAGTGATCGACCGGTACAACGACAAGATGACCCTGTTCATAGACGGCATCCCTGTCCGGAGCCTGTACTACGGACATTTCGACACAGGAGACAACATACCCCTGGAAAATATAGAAACCGTGGAGATTCTTCTGGGTCCGGCGTCCAGCCTTTACGGCGCCAACGCCTTTGGCGGAGTGATATCAATTACCACCCGCGAGTTTAGCGGATCTGGCTCTGGAAGCGCCACGGCCGAGGGCGCGTCCAACAACCGCGGCAAGGTCACCGCCCAATACAGCGGCGGCTCCTTCACTGTTTTCGGGAGCCACCTGGCCCAGGAAGCTCCATACAGCGCCGACCGCAAAAGCTTTACCGGCGCGGAGACAAACCAGCCGCTGGAGGAGGACTACTCCTGGCTTCATGTAAAAGCCAGGCCGACCGAAGGGCTGACCCTGATCGCCGACTACCAGCAAAACAACATGCCGTTTGTATTCATGGCCCCTCCGCAGGCCGCGTTCATAGAGGAGCGCCCCCTCACCCTGGCCGCCAAATACGAGAGCGGCGATATCGGCCAGGGGCGCATGGAGGCCAAACTCCACTATTCCGTCCACGACATCCTGGAATACAGCACGGAGGACTCAATCCCCGGCGTATCCTACCGCGAACGCCAGAATGGAGTGAACGGCGGCGCCAGCATGGCCTATTTCAGGGAGCTGGTCGGCGGCCATGTGCTCACTCTGGGCGCCACGGCCAGCCATAGCAGGGCCGAAGACATGAATTACTCCCTGTTCTGGCATTATAAAAGAGGGCTTCTCGATTCTCCGGAATCGGGCTCGCTTCTGTCCGATCCTGACGTGGAGACAAACGATTACGCCGCTTTCGCCCAATTCGTGTGGAAGGCTTCGGACCACCTTTCCGTCACCCTGGGCGGCCGGTATGACACCTATGATATCTTTGGCTCTCATTTCAACTACAGAGGCGCCATGGTGTGGACCCCGGCAAGCGAACAGGTCTTGAAGCTTTTGTACGGCACATCCATCCGCACCCCGGTATACCGGGAACACCTCAAGGTCATGGAGAACTCCGATTTCGTTCCACCCGTGCCGGATCCGGAGAAAATGCGGACTATCGAGCTTGGATACTCATACCGGTGGGAAACCGCCGCCGTGGAATTCACCGCATACAGAAACGATTTCGAGGACTACATCCAGGAAACCCAGACCCCGGACGGCGCCGACGAGTATTTCGCCAACAGTTCGCAGGACTGGAAAATGACCGGGCTGGATGCGTTGTTGCTGGTTCACCCATCCAAAAACATCAAGACCCGCCTGGCCGCGTCGTATATCGGCGCCGAAAGAAGCGAAACGGGAAAGCTGCCATACCTGGCGCAATGGATCGGCAGCATGGCGGTCAGCTATCAATACCTTCCAGGCCACTTCGCCGGCTTCATCCTGCGCTACAACAGCCAGAGGGAGGACACCAACGAGCATGAGGAGGACGATTCCGGCGCCTTTTTCATTGCGGATCTGGCCGCGTATGGCAAGATCACGGACCGGCTTGGATATTCGCTGGGCGTGGACAACCTGGCGGACCAGAAGGTGTATGACTCAGCGGGGGATTTCGGCGGGCGATACAATACTGAAAGGACCCGCCAGGAGATATGGCTCAGGCTCGAATATACTTTCGGCGCCGCCGACTAGGCCCTGCCAGCCCGAGGGATAACGTCCAGGCAAGCAACGCGCAGGAGGACCCCCCAGGGGTCAGCCTTTCTCCACGCAGAATTTATCCAGGACATGGATCAGCTCCTCCACCTGCAGCTTGTCCGCCCATCCGTCCGCCCCCACCGATTTGCATTTGTTGATCATCTGGTCGTTTATCAGAGAGGAGAACATAATTACCGGAAGATGGGACAGCCGCAACTCTTCCTTTATTTTCCGGCATAGGGTCAGCCCGTCCATCCTGGGCATTTCGATATCGGTAAGAATCGCCGTCACATATTCCCCGATTCCCACCTGGCGAGCCTTGGCGGTGGTGGCCAGTTTCTGGATCTCCAGATAGGCGTCCTCCCCGTTGTCGAACACTGTCAGGCTGTTATAGCCCGCCGCCTGGGTTACTTTTTTCACCGATGAACGGACGATGGGAGAATCTTCGGCGAAGATAATATGGGTTTCCTCCCTTTCATGGTGTCGCTTGGCGATATCCAGATTGTGGTCCTCCACCACTTCCTCGCTATACACAAGCTTGGTCTCCGGATATATGTCCACCATGATGTGCTCCAGATCCACCATCAGCACGTTTTTGTTGTCCAGCGAGATGGAGGAAGTGATCCCGGGCTTGTAATAGCTTAGGAACGGGGAAAGGGGCACAATCTGGTCCCAGGAGCAGCGATGTATCTGGCGCACGCCATCCACCAGGAACCCGTTCACCATTTTATTGAACTCACACACCAGCACCACCTGGCGCAGATCGTTGTCCTGGGAGCGGGGCAGATCCATATGCTTTTTCAGATCCACCAGCGGCAGTGTGCTGTCCCGCAAAAGAAGCATCCCCATCACGGAATGGTACGCCTCGGGGACGGCGGTGACATTGGAGCGGTCAAAGGAGACTATCTCCCGCACCTTGGCCACGTTTATCCCGAAGCTTTGCCGACCCAGCAAAAACTCGATGATCTCCACCTCGTTGGTGCCACTTTCGGTGAGGATCTGCTGGCGTTTGCTTTCGTCTGTCTTGAAAATTTCCATATTCTTACTTATATCATCTTACCCCAGTGGATAGGTTCAAGACAATTAAAAGAGAGTGGAATCGGCGTTTCTTGGCAGTTTTTGGTGGTTCCCCCAGATAGCCATCCCGCTTTTGTGGCGCCAAGAGATCCCCAGGCTAAAAGGCTAATCCAACACTGAAGCCCACTGTGGGATACCACCCGCTGTATGGATATCTTGCTCCCATCACCACCACCTGCCCCATCAGGTATGTCCATCCAACTCCCACATCCAGATGAAACCACCCCAGAATCATCGAGTACCCCACCATGGCGCTGG
>JAOUPQ010000057.1 GCA_029879765.1 Nitrospinota bacterium
AGCTTTTGAGCCAACCGGACGTGGACGGCGGACTGATCGGCGGCGCCAGCCTGAACGCCCACGATTTCGTGGAGATCATAAAGGCGGGGATCGAAGCGGAGAAGTTATAGAGCCGGGAAAAGAGGCCCGGCTCACACAACCAGGCGGCCGGATTTATCCGCCACCTTTACGCTTGCGCGCATCCCGGAGTTGAATTCCAGAAAGTCCTTCTCTATCCCGTCGCTGAATATTACCCCGATGTTTGCCATGTGCGATTCCACCACCATCGTCTGGCCTCGGGTTATCTTCCCATACACCATCGACACCCCTGTCGTGTTGCTGGGGAATGGCTCGCGCACGGTGTAGTATAGAAAATCTGCGTCCCAGGGCGCCCTTCCCTGCTCCTTCACTTTCAGCCTGGTATCGCAGATGGCGCTGGCGATTCCGGTGGCCCCTGCCAGAACGCTTTTCAACCACCCCGTGGAACCGAGCCCCGTGGACACGATGATGCCGCTGGACGACTGGCTCTCCACCTCCCCCTCCACCCACAGCGCGTATCGGGCCGACACGTGCGACCGGGCCCCGATGAAAAAATCGTTCACCGCATAAAGGCTCTGGCCATCGTCCAGGGTGGCTTGGGCCATGGTGACGCTGACATCCTTTCTTTCGCCCCGAAAAACTTCCGGGATGATCCTGTCCAGGTCCTCCACGGTAAAAGGGAGCAACACCCCGTCCCAGCGGCCAGGGTCCGGATTGACCCCCACCACAAGCTGCCGGTCCAGATATTTGATGGTGTTGGCCACCAGCCCATCCTGCCCCAGGACCACCACCGTGTCGTTGGCCCCAAAAATGAAGTTGGGTAAAAACTCCCGTTTTAGCACCTGCACCCGACCCAGGCTCCGCAGCGTCATCCGTGCCATGGCGCTGGATTGTTTATACTGGTCATGCTCACGCAGGTAATCGGAAAAATCAGAACCCAGATGCTCCACATAAAACCTCGCCTGATCCAGGGTGTTGTATCTGGCGACAAGCTCGTCCAATCGCGTCTGGCGCTCCACCAGCACAATCTTGTTTTCAGTTTGATTTTCCACTTTCATATCCTCCCTGCCACGACCATGGCCACGGGCGCGGGGAGGTGAACCCTCCCCCATGGCCCCGCCGGGCCTTTATGCCCTGCGTTCAATTCGATCCTGGCTCAGCAACCCCTGCAAAAGCTCCGGGGCTATGTTCAGGTTGCCGATTTTGTCCGCATTGTTTGCCAGATTCTGGAACGCGCCCGCGATCAACTGCGCGGGATCCATTCCCACATTGCCCAGCACCTGCATGACCTTGGGATCAATGTTCTTGAAAGTATCCAGCAGCGCCTTCATTCCATAGGCCTGGGCGTCGGCCTCCGATTTTTTGTTCATCGTCGCCAGCTCCACCAGATCCTTGCGCTTTTCCTCCAGCGCCACGAAACCCTGCATCTCCTCCTGTTCCATGGCCTGGCGTCTTTCCTGCACGGCGCGATCCGCGTCTATCTTCGCTTCCCGGATCTGCCGCTTCTTGTTCTCCACGGCGATCTCCGTGTTCAGCTCATTCTCCTTTATGGTCCGCTCCTGCTCCACCGCCGCGTTCCTGCGGATATAGATCGCGTCATCCGCCTCCAGGAGCAATTGCTCCCGGACCTCGGCCTCCAGCGCCCGGGCGGTTTCCGGATTCGGCTTCACCGCCAGGACAGAGAGCGCCAGCACTTCGATCCCCAGTTGCTCCACCAGCTCACAGGCGGCCAGCCCACGCCTTACCCCTTCGACCAGGGCCTCCGAGCTTTTCAGCGCGTCCTTGAGTCTGAGCTTCTGCAGCTCCGTGCGCATCAGCACCTGGACCTGGTTTATGACTCGCTGGGGCAACCTCTCCGGGTCGTCGGAAACATAATCACGGGCTCCCGACGCCAGAGTGAAGTTCAAAAGCCCCGCCAGCTTCTTCGGGTCGCGCACCCGATAGGCCACTTGCCCCTGCACCGTCACCTCCTGGAAGTCCATGGTCACCTCCTTGAAGATGAACGGAATGTCCACGCTGGACATGGGAATCGCCACCACCGAGGAGACCGGCGCGTAGTAGAAGAAAGAGAGGCCTGCCCCCTCCCGGACGATTTGCCCCTTCCTGTATTGCAGAAAGTAAATGTTGGGCTGGGCTTTGACAAATTGTATTCCAAACATCGAAGTCTCCTTTCTGGCTCCCGCAAGCCGTCTGCCGCCGAAACCTTGTCCTGGTGTTCCCACGGCCAGCGGGGCCGTGTCGGCGTTGTTCAGGTCCTGTAACACTTTTAGCACTTCATCTGGAAGTCCGCGCCTGCTCATAACTGGTCACTCCTCTATATTTCGAAGTTGAAGCCTCGCTTTGCCATCCTGTCGTATTTCTTTTTATTGAATCGATAGAGCCGCGCCGCCCGGTGGGAGACATCCGTTTCGATCTCCTCCAGCTCATCGAGCACTCCCATCCCCAGGATTTTTTTTCTGAAGTTCCTTTTGTCCAGGCTCCGATCCAGGATCTTTTCGTATACCGCCTGGAGCATGCGCAGGGGAAAACGCTGGGGCAGCAGCTCAAAACCGATGGGCTGATATCTGATTTTCCCGCGCAGCCGCTCATGGGCGGTTTTCAATATCAGGTCATGATCAAAGGCAAGGGGCGGAATGTCTTCCACCCCGAACCAGGCGGCGTTTCTGGCGTCGGTGGCGGCGTGGACCTTGTGGTCCGACAGTTTGACCAATGCGTAATACGCCACGGTGACAACATGCTCCCTGGGGTCGCGTTTTGGATCGCTGAATGTATATAGCTGCTCCAGAAAAACCTCGGTCAACCCGGTTTCCTCCTCCAGCTCCCGCCGGGCCGTCTCCTCCAGCGCCTCCCCCACCCTGGCAAAGCCGCCGGGGAGGGCCCATTGTCCCTTGAAAGGATTTATTCCCCGCTGGATCAGCAGGACCTTTAGGTCCTCCTCGTCCAACCCGAACACGACGCAATCCGCAGTGACTGCTGGCCGGGCGTATTTGTATGAATAGCTCATTGACACCTCTTAGTGTTATATTGACACCATGATAGTGTACTAGCCACACTATGTCAACGTTTTTTTTCGGTCGCGTAAAACCAGAGCAAGGAGAGAGAGCCTTGGCCCATGGGCCGGACAGGGGATGACGGGCGCGGTGTCGAAAAAGAGGGAAGGTAGTTTATTATAAAGGGCGCTACAGGCTGTTGTGCCGTATGAGCTGATACAGCTCGGCGCCGCCGTCTTCCTCCAGCTCGATGAATTTTAGCCCCATGCCAGGGCCGGGATTTTCCCCGGAAAGGCCATCGTCCAGCGACACCACCCGCACAACCTCGCACTCCCCCTTTATCGCCTCCTTTCGCATTCCCACGGCCAGATGCACGGCGAAGCGGGCTCGCAGCCCGGAGGAGAGGGGGCGGATGGTGCGGACGAAGACGCCATTCATGCTGATGTCATAGGCCGAGCGGTATGAGTGTTGCTCCTGGCCCACGGTTATGGTGACCGGAGCGGAGAACAGAACGCGGGTTCTGGTTCTGGAAAAAGGGGAGGAGGCCGAATCCATGGTCTACAGCATCATGAGAATGTTCTCTGCGATCCGCTCCACGGGCAGGATCTTATCCACGGCGCCCAGTTTTATCGCCTCTTTCGGCATGCCGAAAACCACGGAAGTTTCCTCGTCCTGGGCAATGGTTTTGGCCCCTTCGTTGCGCATGTTCAGCAGCCCCTGGGCGCCGTCGGCCCCCATGCCGGTGAGGATCACCCCCACGGCGTTGGCTCCGGCGTTGCGGGCCACGGAGTTGAACAGCACTTCCACCGACGGGCGGTGGCGGTTGACGGGGGCGCCATCCTTCACCTCCACAAAGTAGCGCGATCCGGAGCGGCGCAGCACCATATGGTTGGCGCCGGGGGCGATGAGGCAGTGGCCGTTGATGACCGAGTCTCCGTTGGCCGCCTCTTTTACGGTGATTTCGCACAGGTCGTTGAGCCTTTTGGCGAAGGCCGTGGTGAACAGCTCCGGCATATGCTGCACCACCATGATGCCAGGACAGTTGGGCGGCATCTTCATAAGGATATCTTTGAGCGCCTCGGTTCCCCCGGTGGAGGCGCCGATAGCCACTATTTTGTTGGTGGTGGCCACCATGGAGGTCAGCGGCTTGCGCCTTTGTTTATTCTCTTCGGTGGATAAGGGCTTTTTGATCCTGGCCTTGGCGGCGGCTTTTACCTTGTCGATCAGCTCGTGGGCGATGGGGTTGAAGCTGTGTTTCTCCAGCACCGGCTTGGCCACGATCTCCAGGGCGCCCGCTTCCATGGCGGCCATGGTGGTCTCCGCCCCTTTCTGGGTGAGGGAGGAAACCATCACCACCGGTATGGGGTAGTGTTTCATCAGCTTGTGCAGGAAGGTGACCCCGTCCATCCTGGGCATTTCCACATCCAGGGTCACCACGTTGGGTTTGAGCTCCAAAATTTTGTCGCGGGCGATGAAAGGATCGGGCGCGGTGCCCACCACTTCTATGCGCGGATCCGACTCCAGTATCTCCTTGAGGGCTTTTCGGGCAATGGCGGAGTCGTCCACCACCAAGACTGTGATTTTTGCCATACGTCCTTTGCTAGTACAATATTTCCTGCGGATCGCAGATATCCGGCGCGTTGAGGATAATCACCGCTCCCTGCTCCATCTGCCCCACCCCCACCAGGAATTCCGAGGAGATCTTTCCGGTGAAATCGGAAGGGGGGGTGATCTTCCCATGTTCAAACACCCGAATTCCCGTCACCTCGTCCACAGCCAGCCCTGTCAGGACTTTCTGGATTTCCACCACGATAATGCTTTTCTCCCGGTCCACATCGGCGGAGGAGGCTTCCTTGAATTTCAGTTTCTTTTTCAGGTCGAACACCGGGATCACCTGGTCCCGCAGGTTCATGACGCCATCCACATACCACTTGGTGTTGGGCACCCGGGTGACCCTTTCATAGGTGATGATCTCCTTGACCTTCATTATGTCGAATCCGTAGATTTCGTCGCCGATCTGGAAGGTGAGCACGGTCACCGGCCCATGGCCATTTCCTTTTTCCGGTCTTCGGACCTCCGCCTGGGCCTGGCGAACCTGGCCGCTGAGGGCCTGGGAGCGGGCCGGGGCGCCCACCGGGGCGGCCATGTCATGATGCTCTTCTTCCTCCTCATCGTCAGCGCCATGATCATCCTCAGCATAAGCCGGGCTCTGGTCTATATAGGCCTGGTCGTCCTGGGGCTCCTCCCCCCCCTCTTCGCTGCGCATGGACAACATCAGGGCCTTCAGACGGTCCAGATGTTTGAAGATCTGCTCGATTTCCGGGGCGGTGACGATCTTGCGCTCCCGGATTCCCTCCAGAAACGCCTCGAATTCCTGGCCATAGGCGTAGATGTCGCCCAGGCCCATTATGCCGGCGTTTCCCTTGATGCTGTGGACCCGGCGGAAGACATCGCCGATGATTTCCGTGTCATCGGGGGAGTGCTCCAGGCTTAATGTGCCCTCCTCGATCTGGTCCAGATGTCCCTGGGTGTCGATGAAGAACTCATTCATAAGGTTGTCATCGGCCATGGCGCATATCCTTTCAATCCACCTGGGCCGTCAGCCCGGAAGATTTTATAAGCCCTTCCACATTCACCACCAATCCCACGTTGCCGTCTCCCAGGATGGCGCCCCCCAGGATTTCGGGGATTCCCCGGAACAACCCCCCCAGATCCTTGAGCACCACCTGGGTCTCCTCGATAATCTCATCCACCAGGACGCAGCAGTGGGCGTCGTCTTTTTCGATTACCATCACCACGCCATCCCATGGGTTCCTGAATCTGGGCTCGGCGCCGAATTCCTCATACAGCCTGATCAGCGGATATAACTGCTCCCGGATCCGGATCAGCTCCCCTTCCCCTTTGACGGAGATAACCTGCTCCTTGTCGGGATTGATCGATTCGCGGACCCACTCCATGGGGATTATGTAGTTCTCTGTGCCCAGGGCCACCACCAGACCGGATATGGTGATCAGGGTGCTGGAGAGCGGCAGGGATATCACGATCTCCGTTCCAACGCCGGGGGAGGAGATGATGTCCACCTTTCCCTTGTTTTCGTTGATCATGGTCATCACCACATCCATTCCCACTCCCCGGCCGGAGATGTCTGTGACGTTTTTGGCGGTGGAAAAACCAGGCAGGAACACCATGCGATAGGCGTCCTTGTCGCTGATGGTGGCGGCGTTTTCCGGGCTGATCAGCCCCTTTTCCACGGCCTTGGCTTTGATCTGCCCCACGTTCATCCCGCGGCCATCGTCTATGATGCGGATGATAAAGTCCCCCGCGCCTTCCGTGGCGATCACTTTCACAGAGCCGGTCTCCGCCTTGCCCATGGCCAGCCTTTCGGAAGGGGACTCGATACCGTGATCCACCGAGTTTCGGATCAGGTGGTTCAGCGGGCTTTCCAGCTGTTCAAAAAGGCTTTTATCCACCAGCAGCTTTTCGCCGGTCAAATATATATCCGCTTTTTTCTTCATTCCCACGGCCAGGTCGCGCACCATCCGTGGAAGTTTCTGGAATATCCCTTTGAGCGGGATTTTCCGCACTTCCGCCAGTTCCTTCTGCAGGTTGAAAATCAGCTCGGAAAAGTCCAGGTTGGCGTTCTTGAATTCCATGATGGACTTTTCCAGATCCTGCCCCGCCTCCAGCTTTTTTTGCAGGTAGTTGAACACTTCGGCGTTTATGATAAGCTCCCCCACCACATCCATGAAGCCGTCGATCTTTTCTTCCTCGATCCTCATGGTCTTGCGCAGCTGGGCCTGGACGGTGGAGGTTTTTTCCCGGGAGGCCTGGTTGATTTCCTCTTTTATCTTCTTCTGCTTGCCACCCACCTTTTCTATGGTCTCCCGGTCGACTTTTCCCTCTTCCACCAGGATATCGCCCAGCTTTTTCTGTTTGGACAGGGCGCCGACCACATCCGCGCTGGACACCACCCCCTCGGAAACCAGCATCTCCCCCAGTTGTGGGGCGCGGCTATCGACGCCTCCCTGGCCCAGCACCATCTCCCGCAGTCGCTCCACCAGGGTCACAAGCTCCGAAACCGAGGAATGGTCCAGCAATCCTGATTCAGCCAGCTGGGGGATGACAAGGTCTATCTCGCCGAACACCTGGGTCGGCATCTGTCTTTTTTCCACCGTCGGCTTTTGGCTCAGGATCTTCTCCACGGCGAAAAGCAGCTCTTCCTCGCTCTTTTCCATTTCGTTGGAAAAATTTCCCGCAGCCAGCCGATTGAGCATTTTCTCCAGCTGGTCCTTCCCCTCGAGCATTATGTTGATAATCTCAAGGTCAGCTTCCCTGGCGCCTTTGCGCAGGTCGTCCAGCAGGTTTTCCAGCTTATGGGAGAAGGTCCTTATATGGTTCAGGTTGAAAAACGACGAGGAGCCCTTGATGCTGTGCATCGTCCGGAAGATGGCGTTGAGCACACCCGTGTCGTGGGGGTTCTTCTCCAGGGCGATAAACTGCGGATCCAGCCCGTCTAGCTCCTCCAGGGTTTCCTTTATGAACTCTACGAGTATTTCCCTGTCGATTTCAAAATCCTGGGTCATTTATTCTTTCCGTTTGACCATGGTTTTAATCAGTCGCTCCCACTTGTTGAGTTTCTCGATGGCTTCATCCACCGCCTTTTTCACCGACTCCAGGTCATCAAGGGGTTTGAGAAAGCATTCGTTGGCCCCGTCGCGAAGGCACATCAGCACGTTTTCTATGGTCACAACGCCGGTCATCATGATCACCTGGATCATGCCGTTGTATCGCTTGATCTCCAGCAGAAGCTCGGTCCCGCTCATTCCCGGCATCATGATGTCGGAGATGACTACCATGTAGTTGTCTTTATATATCATCTCCAGGGCTTCCTCGGGATGGTTGGAGGCGACCACGTCATATCCCATCAGGCTGAAGTAGCGGACCAGTGAATTGGTGATCCCCACCTCGTCGTCCACCACCAGTATCTTCGTTTCCATTTGATCCTACTATCTAAACTCTTTTGCGATCATTCCGGTTTCTGATAAATCGTCGGCTGGATATATCGGAATCGGTGGTCGATCCCGGTCAGGCTTTCCGAGTGGCCGATCATCAGCGCGCCGCCCTGCTCCAGGGCGTTATAAAACTTGTTCACCAGCGTCTCCTGGGTTTTCCGGTCGAAATATATCATCACGTTGCGGCAGAATATGAAGTCGAATTTTCTTTTGAAAGGGTACTGCGGGGTCATCAGGTTGAACCGGCGGAAGGAGACCAGTTCCCTGGCCGCCGGGTTTATGCTGTATCTCCTTCTCCCTCCCGCCTCGTCCCTGGAAAAATATTTGCTCACAAGCCTTTTGGGGGCGGACTTTAGGGTCTCGTCGGAATACTCCCCCTGTTGGGCGCGCTCCAGCATTTCCGTGGAGATATCGGTGGCCAGCACTTTCATATCCCAGCGCCCCACCAGCCCGGAGGACTCCAAAAGAGTGATGGCTATGGAATAGGGCTCCTCCCCGGAAGAGCAACCCGCGCTCCAGCCTCGCAGCTGTTTCATCACCGTCTTCTCCTGGCGCTTGATCACCGTGGGAATCACGGTCTTCTCCAGATATTCAAAATGCAACGGCTCCCGAAAAAAGCTTGTGACATTGGTGGAGACCGCGTCGAGCATGGCCACAAGCTCCCTGCCCGTGCGGTCGGCCTGCACATAATCGTAATACTCGCCAAAGGAGCCCAGCCCCTTGCTCCGGATCACCACACCCAGGCGCGTCCGCAGAAGCTCCCGTTTGCTATCCCGCAGGCTGATGCCGCTCTTTTCGAAAATCAAATCCCGGAAAGCCTTGAACTCCGCATCGCTGACATTCAGGGGCGTGTAGCGCCAGGGCTTGGAAAATCCCCCGCTGTCAGCCACGGCCGCACTTTCCGCCCGCGCAAAAGCCATCGTCATCGGGGATTCTCATCGGTCTCGATTCCCTCCAGCATGGCGATGTTCATCATCTCCTTTTGCGATAGCACTTTGGCGATATCCAGTAGGATCTTAACCTTGTTGTGCAGCTTGCCCATCCCGAGAATGAACTCGGTGGATATATTGTTGCCAAAAGCCGGAGGAGGCTCTATATTGCTGGCCGGCACATCCACCACTTCAGAGACCGTGTCCACCAGTATGCCCATCAGCATCTCCACAATATCCACGACGATGATGCAGGTTTCCTCCGTGGCCACGGCTTCCTCCATGCCAAACTTGAGCCGGAGGTCGATCACAGGGATCACCTTTCCGCGCAGGTTGATCACCCCCTTGATGAATTCGGGGGTTTGCGGAACGGAGGTAATCTCCATAAGGCCGATGATCTCCCTGACCTTGAGAATCTCAAGCCCATATTCCTCATCCCCCAGGGTGAAGGTAAGGTATTTACCCTCGATCCTGTTGGCGTTGAATTTAGATCCCGCCTCTTCCTTGGCCTGGCTAGTCATCACACTCGCTCCTAAGGTTGTAAAAATATGGCAATACTATTCCTATTTCTTGCGTTGCTTGATTATGGAGGCGCTCATGTTTCTCTTCCATCGGTCCAGCCTCTCTTCGGAAAGCTTCACCAGGTGGAGGATCTCCTTTAGATCCTCGAATGGTTTGAGGATATAGTCCGACGCCCCGAACTCCAAAGACTTCATCGTCTTGTCAAAGGTGGAGTAGGCGGTGATCATGATCACCTGGATGGAGAAATCCAGGGCCTTGATCCCTTTCAGGGTCTCCAGCCCGTCTATCCCTGGCATGTTGATATCCAGCAAGATGATATTGAATTTGGTCTGTCGCAGCATTTCCAGGGCCTTGATACCGCTTTCCGCCACATCCACGGTGTAACCCTCCAGCGAAAGGTACGCCCCCAGGGATGTGCGGATCCCTTCCTCGTCATCCACGATCAAAATATTGGCGCTCATTGTTCTCCCTATCCAGTTTACTTCCTAAAATCCTTGCTCACTGTTTTACTTATACTCCACCACGCTTCCCACGTCTAGAATAAGGCCAACCCGCCCATCGCCGAGGATGGTGCCCCCCGATATGCCGGGCAGACCCTTGAAGCGCTTGTCCAGGCTTTTTATCACCACCTGTTGCTGCCCAAGAAGGTCGTCCACCATGAAGCCGAACTCCATCTCGTCGCTCTCCACAATGATCACCAGCCCCTCCCAGGGGTTGACGGCGACCCCGTCGTTTACGCCAAGGAACGAGCGCAGCCGGACCAGGGGCAGAAGCTTGCCCCGGACATCCACCATCTCTCCCTGGTTCTTGTAGGTGGATATCTCCTCGCGCCTGGGGCGGATCGATTCGCGGATGGAGATGGTGGGGATGACGAACCGGTCGCCGCCGATCTGCACTATCATCCCGTCCACTATGGCCATGGTCAAGGGGAGGCGCACGGTGAATTCCGACCCCTCCCCTTGCTTGCTCGATATTTCCAGCCTGCCTCCCAGGGCGTCTATGTTGGAGCGGACCACGTCCATCCCCACTCCCCTGCCGGATATGTCCGTGGCGAAATCGTGGGTGGAAAAGCCCGGCATCATCAGAAGGTTGTGGGCCTCCTGGTCCGTAAGCTCTGTGTCCTCGTCCACCAGCCCCTTCTCCAGCGCCTTTTTCAAAATCTTGTTCTTGTCCACGCCGCGGCCATCGTCGATAACCTCGATGTAGACGTTGCCTCCCCGGTGATAGGCGTTGAGCCATATGTTGCCCACCGTCGGTTTGCTCCGGGCGGCCCGCTCCTCCGCTCCCTCGATTCCGTGATCCATGGCGTTGCGCAGCAGGTGGACCAGCGGATCGTTGAGCTCTTCGATGATTGTCTTGTCGATTTCCGTCTCTTCCCCGCTGACATGAAACGACACCGGCTTTTTCATCTTCTTGGACAGATCCCGCACCAACCGGCTCATCTTCTGGAATGTCTGTTTCAACGGGACCATGCGGAGGGTCATCACCTGGTCCTGGATATTCTTGGTGATCTTTCCCAGCGACTGGATATTCTTGAACAGCCCCGCCCGCTCCGCCATGATGAACTCGGCCTCCTGGCTTACTATGGATTGGGATATGACCAGCTCCCCCACCATCTCCAGCAGTGAATCGAGCTTTTCCGTATCGATCTTCAGGGAGGCGGACTTCATTTTCTTCTTCCGGTCCACCTGGTCCACCAGGGCCTGCTCCAGAGACGGCTGGTCCACCACTCCCATTTCCATCAGGATCTCTCCCAACGGCCTCTTCTCCCTTTGCGCCTGCAGCGCCAGCTCCACATCCTCCTTGGTCACCTTCCCCTCATCGAGAAGGATCTGTCCAAGATAGGTCTGTTCTTCGTCGGCTTCTTCGGCGATCTCGGCCACCTCGGCCAATTCCTCTTCCACCACCGGGGCCACGGCTGCCGCTTTCGTCACTTTGGGCGCAGCCTTCACAGGCGGCGATTCACCTTCCGGGGCCCTGGCCTCTCGCAGGGCGGAGGCCAGTCGGTTCGGGTCGTATCGGGGAATTTCCAGGAAGGCGCCGGGCATGTTCATCTTCGCCTTTTCGCAACTATCCGACAATCCATCGTTGACCACTTTAATCAGGTCTATGGCTTTCAAGAGCAGATCCACCGAGGTCGGGTTGCTCACCATCTCCTTTTTACGGAACTTATCCAGCATGGTCTCCGCCTCGTGGCAGAGGATGTTGACCGTATTCACTCCCAGAAAGCCCGCCGCCCCCTTGATGCTGTGGAAGGCCCGGAACAGGTCGTTGATAAGATCCATATCCTCCGGGGCGGTCTCCAGCTCCAGCAGGTCGGTTTCTATATGCGCCGCCGCGTCCGTCACTTCAGAAACAAATTCCGAATAGATCAGCAGGTCCTCGCTGGTGGCCATCTGCACAGATTCGTAACCCAGGAATTTGGTCTGCTCAATTTCATCCTTTGCGGGGGGCAACACTTCAGCGCCAGATATCGCCTCTTCTTTCCCGCCTGCCGGGGCCACGGGGAAGGTTGTCCGAAGCGGCTCCACCTCGAATGACTCTTTAAGGGCGGAGATCAGAGTCTTCGCCTGCTCCGCCAGGCTATCCACCACGGAAGGGTTTTCCAGATAGGCGGAAAGGATCATGATGCCATTGACGGTCAGATCCAGGGCTTTCTTGTTGTCGGTGATCCCTTCGAGCAGGATTTTCTCGTACAAGGCGGCCAGCACGTCTGCCACCACCACCATATTGTGCGGCGCCTCCCGCTGGGATAGCTCCACCTGGATTCCCTCCAAAGCCAGCATCACGTCGGAAACCGCTTTTTTGTCATCCATCTGCGATTCCATCAAGGTGACTTCGTTGGCGATGGCGCTGAGCTTTTCGAAAAGCGGATCGGCGGGAGGTTCGTCGATATCTTCGGCTGGCTCCTGGGGTTGCTGGTCATCCAACCCGGCGAACATCTCGTCATCTTCCGCCATGCCGGTCTCCTCCCATTCCGCCACTGCGGCTTTCTCTTTGGCGAAAGCCTCCACGGGTTCCGGAACCTGCGGCTCCTGAGGCTCTGGCGCCTGAGCTTCCGGCTCCTGAACCTCCGGCTCTGGAGCCTCAGGCTCCGGAGCCTCCGGCTCCGACTTGCTGGCGAATAGCGCCATGATCTCTTCGGCTTCCCGCTGCTCCTGGGTCAGGTCGTCACGCTGGGCCGGGGCAGGCTCCTCTTCGGCGGATACTTCCACCAGCTCGCCCTCTTCCTCGCCTTCTTCCTCCATGGCGCCCGTCTCTTCCGCGGAGAAAACCTCTTCCGGCTCCTGGGCAACAGGTTCCTGAACCTCCGGCTCTAAAGCCTCCGGCTCTGGAGCCACCGGCTCCAATTCTTCCTGCTCAGGTTTTTTGATATATTCGGCCAGGATCTCTTCGGCGTCCTGCTGACCCACCGACTCTACTTCCAGTTCCTCGGATTCTTCCCTGGAGTCGCGCGCGCTCTGGAGCAAGGCTTCCACATCATCTTGCGCGGCATGGCTGGGCGCTGCGGGGGTGGGGGGATGGGATATCTGGTTGAAAGCCGAATCTATGACCGCGTCGGCGTCCTTCTGCCGTTCCAGCTCCGGTGTCCAGTCGGCCGGCTTTTTTGGCTCGTGGGAGGACTCTCTGGCGTGTTCCAGGGCGGCCTCGGCTTCCATCTGCCTTCGCCCATCCGGCCCCAGGAGCATGCCAGGGGCTTCAGACTTTTTATGGGCCTCTCGCAAAGCCGCTTCCGCGTCCGCCTGGATTTCCGGGGAAGGCTGGGCCATTTGCCTCGGTTTTTGGCTCCTTGCCTTTGCTTCGTCCAGGATATCCTCCGTGGACTTCTGGCGTTTTTCAAAAACGTCGTGGGTCGATTTTCCTTCCAGGATTGCCCGGATCTGTTCTATACCTTCTTCCGCCTCGTCCTTGGCCGATTCCTCATCCTCCCTGGCCTTTTCCCTGACCTCTTCTTCCGCTTCCTCGCGCTTTTTCTTTTGCTCGTCCTGTTCGCCACGCTCCAGCAAATTCATGATGTCGTTAAATCGACCGGTCTGGCTTATGGGAGGTGGCTGGTCCAAAGGTTTTTTCCCGGCGGGTTCTGATGGCGTTTCCGGCGCGGCGGCGGGCTCTTTTTCCTCTTTGTCTTTATCCGGCATTTCCCCCGTTTCCCCCTTGTTTGCAGAGTTGAGAGCTTCAGAGAAAATGGCCTCCGCCTCGGTCTGTTTATCCCAGCGTTTGGCCTTGGGCACTGTGGTTCCGCCCAGCCCCAGCAGAGAAAGAACCTCGTCGGCGGCGGATATGATCTGTTCCTCCGGTGTGTCGGTGGTTCCCAGCTTATCCACGTCATCTTTGGAGAACACCATATCCGCAATAGCCGGGGAGAGGATTTTGAATCCGGC
>JAOUPQ010000265.1 GCA_029879765.1 Nitrospinota bacterium
CAAGGGATTGCTGCTGCTGGGGGTGCAGGGGTGCGGAAAAAGCCTCACGTCAAAAGCGATCGCCAGCTTGTGGGGCCAGCCTCTGCTGCGGCTGGATATGGGGAGGATATTCTCCTCCTTCATCGGCTCGTCAGAGGAGAACATGCGCAAAGCCATCGCCACCGCCGAGTCGCTGGCGCCGGTGATCCTGTGGATCGACGAGATCGAAAAGGGGTTCTCTGGCATCAAGTCCTCCGGCTCCACCGATGGCGGGGTCACCTCCCGCATATTCGGCACCTTCTTGACGTGGATGCAGGAGAAAACCAAAGCGGTTTTCGTCATCGCCACCGCCAACTCCATCTCCGATCTTCCCCCGGAACTTTTGCGAAAAGGGAGATTCGACGAGATATTCTTCATCGATCTGCCATCCGAGAAAGAAAGGAAGGATATCCTGAAAATCCACATTTCAAAGCGAAAGCGTGACGTGGCCAAATATAATATCGACGCCCTGTCCAAAGCCTCCAACGGTTATTCCGGCGCGGAACTGGAGATGGCTATCGTGGAGTCGATGTACACCGCCTTCGGGGAGAAACGCGAGTTTGGCGACAAGGATATCGCGGCGGCCATAAAGGCGAGCGTGCCATTGTCGCGCACCATGGCGGAGGAGATACAGAAGCTGCGTCAGTGGGCCAGCCATCGCGCCCGGATGGCCAGCGAAGTGGACCAGGCGGATGGCCCCGGGCCTACTGCCGGTTGATCAGGCAGAGAAAATATTCCACGTTCCCCTTGGCGCCCTGGATGGGGGAGGGGATGACTCCCTGGCAAACCAGCCCCATATCCTCGAAGAACCCCCGAACCTGATCCACGCTTCTTTTCCGGATAGCTTCGTCCCGCACCACGCCCCCTTTTCCCACGTTTTCCCGCCCGGCCTCGAATTGCGGCTTCACCAATAGCAGCATGCGGGCGCCGGGCCCCAGAAGCGGCAGAGCGGGAGGGATTACCAGCCTCAACGAGATGAAAGACACATCCGCCACCAGAAGATCGATTCGATCGGTCACCATCTGCGAGTCCAGCTGTCGTGCGTTTGTTTTCTCCAGGCAGACCACCCGGGGGTCGGTCCTCAGCCGGTAGTCCAGCTGATTCGTCCCCACATCCACCGCCCACACCTTCGTCGCCCCTTTTTTCAGCAGCAGGTCGGTGAATCCCCCGGTGGAGGCGCCCAGATCCAGGCAGATTAAGCCTTTCGGGTCAACATGGAAATGGTCCAGGGCCGCGGCCAGCTTCACTCCTCCGCGGGAGACATAGGGATGGTCTTTTTCCTTGAGGGTTATCTGGCAGGTCACATCCACCAGCGAGCCGGGTTTGTCGGCAGGCCGCCCGTCCACTCTGGCCAGCCCCGCCAGCACCAGGGCGTGCGCTCTGGCCCGGGTGGGGGCCAGGCCCAGGTCAACCAGCAGTGCGTCCAGCCGCTTTTTTTGCATGGGCCACAGCGCGGCCAGGGGAGACCGTGAATTCGGTTTTCTCCAGGAACCTGCGGGCGGCGCGTTCTATTCCATCCGCGTCCAGCCCCAAGCGACTTCGTATGATCTCCTGGGCGCCATGCTCCACGAATGAATCCGGCGCCCCGATCCTTTTCACATGGGTATGGGTTTCCGCCGCTTCCAGGGTTTCCAGCACCCCAGCCCCAAAGCCGCCGGTCAAAACGTTTTCCTCTATGGTGATTATTCTGCCGCAGGTCCGCGCCATGGAAAGGATCATCTCCTGGTCCAGCGGCTTGAAGAACCGGGCGTTGACCACAGCGGTGGAGATTCCATCGGCTTCCAGCCTGGCCGCCGCCTCCAGTGCTGGAGTGACCATGGATCCGATGGCCAGCAGGCAAAGATCGCTCCCCTCGGCCCGCAGTTCGGCCTTTCCGATCTCCAGAGGCTGGAACGGGGAATCCTTGTCCGCCATCGGCGCCTCCCCCCGTGGATAGCGCACCGCCACAGGGCCGGGATAGGCCACGGCCCAGGCCATCATGGCGGTCAGCTCGCGGTCGTCGCTGGGCGCCATGGCCACCATGTTCGGAGCGCAACGCAGATATGTCATGTCGAACAACCCCTGGTGGGTCACCCCGTCCTCGCCCACCACTCCGGCCCGATCCACGGCGAAGGTCACATCCTGGTTGGTAAGGCATACGTCGTGGAGTATCTGGTCGAAAACCCTCTGCAGGAAGGTGGAGTAGATGGCCACCACCGGCTTGAGCCCCGCCGAGGCCAGCCCGGCGGCGAAGGTTGCCGCATGCTGCTCGGCGATGCCCACATCGAAAAACCGGTTGGGGAACTTTTCCGCGAATTTGTTCAACCCGGTGCCTTCCGGCATGGCGGCGGTGATGGCCACCAATCGGGCGTCCTTTTGGGCCAGATCGATTATCGAATCGGAAAAATGGCTGGTGTATGTCTTGGTCCTGGGTGGTTTATTCACCGAGCCGTTGTGCATGAGGACGGGGGAGACGCCATGGAAGGAGTGGGCTTTCTCCTCGGCGGGTTGATATCCTTTTCCTTTGGTGGTCACCACATGCACAAGCTTCGGCCCGTTCAGCTCCCGCACCGCCTGGAAGGTCTCCACCAGGTATGATATCTCGTGGCCGTTGATGGGGCCGACATACTTGTATCCCAGATCCTCGAAGAGCTTGCCGGGGATGATGAATCCCTTCACAGCCTCGCGGAACTTGTGGGACAGATGCGCCGCCTCCTCGCCTGCAATGGCGTTCATCACCTGGTCCCAGTCTTCCTGCATTTTCACGAACCATTTTCCGGTGATGACCCTGTTCAGGTGCTGGGAGAGGGCGCCCACATTCTTGGAGATCGACATTTTGTTGTCGTTCAACACTACCGTCAGGTTTGTATGAAGCGAGCCGGCGTGGTTGAGCCCCTCAAAAGCCATCCCGGCGGTGAGAGATCCATCGCCGATAACCGCCAGAACCTTATGCTTCTCCCCCTTGATATCCCGGGCCTGGGCCATCCCCAAAGCGGCGGAGATGGAGGTGCCGGCGTGACCTGTGTTGAATATGTCGTGCGCGCTCTCTTCCACACTGGGGAATCCGGATATGCCACCATCCTGGCGCAAGGTGTCGAACCTGTCGTTTCTGTCGGTGAGGATCTTGTGGGCGTAGCACTGGTGCCCCACGTCCCATACGATTTTGTCCTTGGGGGTG
The DNA here is from genome assembly GCA_029879765.1 of Nitrospinota bacterium. Taxonomy (GTDB): domain Bacteria; phylum Nitrospinota_A; class UBA7883; order UBA7883; family UBA7883; genus JAOUMU01. The sequence goes on from JAOUPQ010000265.1 coordinate 3,176, forward strand.
TCGTAGACGTAATGGAGGGCCAGGGTAAGCTCCACAACTCCCAGGCTGGAGGCCAGGTGCCCTCCACGGCGCATCACAACCTCGATAATCCTCTGGCGCGTCTCATCGGCGACCTTCTTAAGCTGGGACATGGAAAGGCCCTTCAGGTCCGAGGGACTTTTGATTCCTGGCAGCAGCTCATAAGGGAACTGCTTGTTATTAGTATGGTTATCCTGGCTCAATGGATTTATCAAGATTGTGACCTTAAATTACAATGATCGCACATAATTGGCCGTATGTCCATCAAACGACGAGCCAGAACACGCCTCGCGGGCAAGTTATCCGGAAAACCAGGGATAATCCCCGCTGATATATCCTTTCGGATCATCGTAATGATCAGGCTCCTGATGGATTAGGTCTATGAACGACTTGTCGAAAATCTCCTCGTGGGCCACCTCGCGCCGGATATAGCCCAGAACCCTCAGGGTTTCCACAAATTGCATGGTGGAGGCGATATATCTGTCCGGAAGGGAGGCGCAGTATCGCGGGGATATTTTGTAGCTGTACTCGAAAAACTCCGGCGGCGCCATCCCCACAAGCCGCGCGGTGGCGGTGGCCGCCACTTCGGGACGGGACTTTATAAGCCCGGTGAGGCTCTCATGGATCTTGAGGAATTCGAGCAGGGCGTCCGGTTCTTCTTCCATGAATCTTTCGGTGGCGATGATGCCATAGCTTGGATTATCTGGCCACAGCCTGTCCGGGGGGACCAGCGGTTTGACATTGATCCCGGAAACCAATTCCAGCGACGCCTGCAGGGAAGGGGTTCCCACCGCCGCGTCGATTATGCCATCCTCCATCGCCTGGCCCACCAGGTCTGTCCAGGGGAAATTCTCCACATGGGCTTTTTTCTCCAGTCCATGGCGGGCCAGGAAATCGCGCAGGATCACATCGTGGAT
>JAOUPQ010000266.1 GCA_029879765.1 Nitrospinota bacterium
TCGCGGCTTCCAGGTTGCCAACATTAGCGGCAACCAGCAGGGCTGTCCAGCCTTCTTCTGTTTTCCTGTTGATATCTACGCCTTTTGAAACAATTTCCTTAATCAGGCCCATATCCCCACCCATAACCGCATTGATCATCGTTTCTAGAATATTCTTGCTGTCTATGGAAGGTAATTTCGATCCGGATTTGCGAAGAAATTCCACCATTTCCCCATGTCCGGATCTGATAGCTAGTGAAAGGGCGGTGTTCCCTCTATCGTCTTTGGAATTGATTTTCGCTCCCTTCTTTAAAAGCAACTTAACGACGTCCAGAAAATTCCTTTCGGCGGCGAACATTAAGGGCGTTTTTCCAAACATGGTTTTGTAGTCAATGACGGCATTGTTCTCGATCAATAGGGCCACCATTTCCAGTTTTCCCATGTAGGCAGCCAAATGTAGCGGCGCTTGCCCCATATTATCTTTCACCTCCAGCCTGGCTCCTTTTTCGATCAAAAGAAGAGCCACATCAGCGCTATCGCTATTAACCGCTCTCATCAGCGCCGTGCTGTCATTGCTGTCCATTTCGTTCACTCGCGCGCCCTTGGATAACAATAGCCGGACAATAGACACGTTTCCACTATTTGCGAATATCAGTTCGTTCAGGTCGATATCAACTTTTTCCCTCTTCATGATCCTCTCATGAGAACGAACACTGTTTTTGTACATTACATCAAAAAAATCCTCCCCTGAGGCTCTCATTAGGGCTGTTCTTTTAAAAAGGTCACTTTGATGAATATCAGCGCCTCTGCTTAACAAAAGTATGACCGTCTCCAGATGACCATTGCCTGCCGCCGCTGTCAGAGCGGTTTCTCCACTCTTATTCTTGTCATTAACCACGGCTCCCTGGTTTAAAAGGTCTTCAACCTTGGCCGTTTCGCCTTTGGAAGCGGCAACAACAAGTGGGGAAGTTAATTCCCATTTCTCGGCTGCTTGCGCGCCATAACCAGCGATTGTTAAGATCGTCGACAAAACAACGACCTTTAATAGCAAGTCCTGGGTCGATATAGTTTTATAGTTCATAGCTGTGCCTGTGTGTTGTCCGCATACGAAAAGGATAAATATTATCATATGTGTTGAAGCAAGATATACTAAATAAATTATTGATATTGCTGAAGTGGCAAAAATGGCATTACCTGGCCTTGGGAGGGAAAGGGATATAAGGCGCTTCCCCTGCCTTTAAAAAAGCTTCAGCTGGCGAGGCAGGGATAGCGGTGAGGAACATTGGATATTGTGATATTGGAACTGCTATAATCAAATGATGAATAATGATCAAACAGGCGGAGAGATGACGGGAGTGGCTGTGGAGGACGGTTTTCTCCGGGAAGTGCTGGACGGGATAAAGGACTCCATCAAGATCGTGGATCGCTCGTTCACCGTGGTGTTCGCCAACAAAACAGCCATGTCCCAGGCGATTCATTTTAAGCATGACGAGCAGGGGAAGCTGCGGGAAAAGTGTTTCCAGAAGTTCTTCGGCTCGGCCAAGCAATGCTCCTTCTGCGTGATAGACCAGGTGTTCCGCACCGGTGTTCCGGCCTTCAACGTGTTCCATGTCCGCAAGGATAGCAAGGACGAGATGCGGGAGATAAGCACCTTCCCGCTCACCGGCGCCTCCGGGAATGTGGAGCATGTGATCGAGATCATGCGCGATGTAACCCGGCTGAAGGAGGATCTGGGCAAGGAGGCCGAGTTCGGTGACATGATCAGCGATGACGCGGCCATGCGCGAGATTTTCGAGATGATAAAGTCTGTGGCCCCCACCAATTCCACGGTGCTCATCAATGGGGAAACCGGCACCGGCAAGGAGCTGGTGGCCCGCGCCATCCATCGCAATTCCAAGCGAAACCAGCAGAAGATGGTCACCATCCATTGCGGGGCCATCCCGGACACGTTGCTGGAATCGGAGCTGTTCGGCCACGAAAAGGGCGCCTTCACCGGCGCAGACCAGCGGCGCGTCGGCAAGTTCGAGCTGGCCCACAAGGGAACGCTGTTTCTGGACGAGATCGGGACCATCTCCCAGGCGATGCAGATCAAGATATTACGCGCCCTGCAGGAAGGAGAGGTCACCCGGGTGGGTGGAAACGATCCGGTGAAAGTGGATGTGCGTTTCATCGCCGCCACCAACCTGGACCTGGGCGAGGCGGTGAAAAAAGATGAATTCCGGGAGGATCTGTATTACAGGATCAACGTCATCCCCGTCCGGCTCCCCCCTCTGCGAGAGCGGAGCAATGACGCGCTGGTTCTGGCGGAGCACTTTTTAAAGAAACTAAGCCAGGAGATCGGCAAAAAAATCGAGGGCTTTTCCGATGAGGCGCGGGAGCAGATAAGGACATACGCCTGGCCGGGCAATATCCGGGAATTGCGCAACCTGGTGGAGAGGGCGGTGATATTGTGCAAGGGGCGATATGTGGAAAGGATCGATGTGGCGTCGGACTCCAGACGATCCATCTCCACCCCCGCGGAAACGGCGGAAACCCAATCAACCCCATCCACCCCGTCCACCGCCGGGGCGTTGAAGGATGTGGTGGAGGAAGTGGAGCGCAAATACCTCATCGGCGTGCTGAAGGAGACGAAGGGGAATATCAACTCCGTGGCCGAGCGCGCCGGGGTGAACACCCGCACCATCCACAGGAAAATGAAAGATTTCGGCATCGCCAAAGAGGACTACAAATAGCAGGTAATCGCCGACGACGGACGCGACGGCGGCCAGATCGAATCGGAAAGCCGCAGCTTCACCGTCAAGTAGACTTGAAGTAAGCAGACCTGCTGTAAGCAGACCTGTCGAAAGTCGACCAGTAGTTTTCCAGTCCCCCGGGCCCAAAAGCTCGGGGGATTTTATATCACCATCGGCAGTCAGCAGGTGGTAATAGGCTTCCCTTTGTGACGCTATTTGTCATTTAGCAGGATAATTAATGTCCGTGGTGACAATTAATGGCGCCTTATGGGGCCTTTTGAACTTTTATGCCATTTCGCCTCCCACTTTATAAATTATGCTTATCAATAGTAAATTACCCACACTCTAGCATACTGATTATTGTGGGTATAAGTCTGGCAAGGGAAGGAGCCGGGGCCTATGTCCTAAATATATTACATGTTTTGGCAGGATAATTGCTCTGCCAGTATTCCAGGCAGAAATTGCTTCATTCGGCGCCGCCTCAAATTCAGGTTGGCGCTGCGGCGGTTTCATAGCCATGGCAGGCGAGCTTGGGGGTTCCATCACCCTTCTTATTGCCGAAGACGGAAGCTGGATTTGATTAAACTTTTGGAGGGATCATGAAAAGAGTTTTGCTGTCAAGGGCGTTATATATCTTGCTGGTGTGTTTTGGCGCTCTCTTGCCCGGCGTGGCAGGCGCCGCTGGGATACTTGTCACCACCACTGCGGACACCGTGGCCACCGACGGGGCCTGCTCCCTGCGAGAGGCAATCAACAATGTAAACGCAATCGGCGAGACTACCGGAGGCGACTGCATCTTCACTACCGGGATCGACAGTATAGTACTCCCTGCGGGCAGATATGTCCTTACTGGCGCAAACGGGGATGACGCGAATCTTTCCGGCGATCTGGATATCTTCCAGCCGGTCACCATAGTGGGCGCAGGGGCGGCCAGCACTGTTATAGACGGCAACGGGGCAGTTACAAATGACAGGGTTATTCACATAATCAACGATGTCCGCGTGAGTATGTACAGTATTAAGATAACTGGAGGAAACATTGCTGGAAAGTGGCCTACTGGCAACGGTGGCGGTATTTTTTCCAGAGGCGATGTGAGCCTCTACAATTCCACGATCGCCAATAATACAGGAACAGACGGTGGGGGGATATATTCTGTAGGCTATGTGTATCTTTATCGAAGCGCGCTTTTGAATAATCTGGCTTTGAATAGTTACGGAGGTATGGCTTCTAATAGTTTTGCTACCGTCGTATACGCTAATATTATTGGAAACTCGGCTGAACTTCCCCCGAATTGACGGACAGAATGTTTAGTTAGTAATCTGTAATTCAAGGAGGGAAGAATGAGCAAGAAACGGCGTAAATTCAGCGAAGAGT
>JAOUPQ010000058.1 GCA_029879765.1 Nitrospinota bacterium
GGAATGTGGTCCTCGCCCCCCGTTTCCTGTCGCAAGATGCCGATGCGCACTCCGGGGGAGACGATCCTCCGTCCACTGTCCGCCGCCAGGTCGCCCGCCAGGATGTTCAGCAGGGTGGTTTTTCCCGCTCCGTTGTCCCCCACCAGCCCCACCCGGCGGCCTGGGCGGATGTGGATGGACAAATCGGAGAACACGGGGGTTCCCCCATGGGATTTGGATATATTTTCAAGACGTATCATATTGTTTACTGATTCAGGGGAGGAACAGGGCTCTTCCTAAAAGACGCTCCTCTATTCCTCCGCCATCTCCTCCAAAGTGCGCAGGGCCGCGGCCTTCGGATCCGCCGCGGCGAAAATAGGGCGGCCCACCACAAGGTAGTCCGCGCCCTGTTTGATAGCTTCGGCCGGGGTCATGACCCGCTTTTGGTCGTCCAGGCTGGCCCACACGGGGCGGATGCCGGGCGTAACCACCAGGAAGCCGGATCCCATGGCGCTCTTGATCACCTCCACCTCCAGGGGGGAGGCCACCACGCCGTCCAGCCCGGCGGCTTTGGCCTCATCGGCCAGATGCACCGCCAGCTCGTTGGGTGTTTGGGAAATCCCCAGCAGGGTCAGGTCCTCCGGCCCCATGCTGGTGAGCACGGTGACGGCTATGACCATGGGGGGGGGATAGCCGGCGGCCATGGCCGCCTTGCGGGCGGCGGCGGCGCCTTCGGCCATCATGGCGCGGCCACCCAAAGCATGGACGTTTATCATATCGGCGCCGGTGCAGGCGGCGTTTTTGCACGCGGAAGCCACAGTGGCCGGGATGTCGTGGAACTTCAGGTCCAGAAACACCTTCAGCCCCTCCTGTTTCAGCAGAGTCACCACCTTTGGCCCAGCGGCGGAAAAGAGCCTGGCGCCCACCTTGACCCATGTCAGGGCGCCATCCATCTTTTTCACCGCGGCCATCGCCTCGTCCTGCGAGTCCACATCCAAGGCGGCTATTAACTTATCCTTCGGCTGGTTCATTTGTTGGCTCCTTGGTTTCGGGGGGCGGGGGTTTGAAGAAAATCCAGCCTACCAGCAGGCTCATCTCGAAGAAGAGGTATAGCGGAATGGCCAGCACCATCATGTTGAACGGATCCTGGGTGGGGGTGAGCACTCCGCCTGCGGCCACGGAGCCGATTAGGGCATAGCCCCTGTGGCGGGCCAGGGATCTGTAGTTGGTGATCCCGGTGGCCATCATGAATATGAGCGCCAGGGGCAGCTCGAAGGCCACTCCGAATCCTATGATGATCATGAAGAAAAAGGAGATGTACTCCTGGACCGTCAGGATAGGGGACAAGGTCTCCCCTCCAAAGCCTATAAGGAAAGGGATGGCCACGGGCAGGGCCACGAAATAGCAGAAAGCGGCCCCGGCGGCGAAGGAAAGGGTTCCGAAAAGGACGAATATCTTTGTATACTTCCTTTCCACCTGCAAAAGCCCCGGCGCGATAAACTCCCAGATGTGATAGATGATCACAGGCATGGAGAGAATCACGGCGCTGTAGAAAGAGATTTTCAGATAGATGAAAATCGGGCCGGTCAGGGCGGTGAACCAAAGCTTGTTCTCGACAGGCACGGGGCGCCGCAGGATTATGAGCAGTTCCTCGGATATGGCGTACATGGGGATGAAAACCACCATAATCGTGATGGCGCTGTATATGATCCTCCAGCGCAGCTCCTCCAGGTGCTCGGTGAAGGGGAGCCGCTCCTCCGGGTCCACCTTGCGCACAACTTTCCTGGGCTTGGCGGGAGCGCCGCTGGCTTTGGACGCAGTGACGGGGCCGATGGGTGGCTCTTCCGGTTCTGTCTCTGTCTGGATCTTTTCGGTCATGAGTTTCGATTATACTCCGGCCGGGCCCGAAAGCAACGCCCTGTCAATCGGCCGCCTTGTTATCGTCCAGCCCCAGCATATGGCGCATGGTCATCGCGTTACGCACGGCCTGGCCCTGGAAATGGTTGTTGAAGAACAGCAGGGTGGTCCTGGCCTGTTTGGCCACCTGGTTCACAGGGGTGATGAACTGGCCAAGCTCCGGGTCGGTATACAGGTAGTTGTGTCGCTGGGCGGCGGAGACGCCATACCAGTTTTTGTTGCGCCCGTGAAAGCGGAAGTATGCGATGTCGGAGGTGGCCACGGGAGTGAAGGGGACCAGCGACTGCAGGTCCGGCTCGTCCACCACGCAATATCCCACGCCGATCTTCTTCAGAAAGTCGAACACCGACTGGGCCACCCACGCCTTGTTGCGAAACTCCACCACCATTCGCGTCGGCGCCATCCTCTCCGCAAGCCAGGCGATATGCTCCATCTGGGCCGTTCCCCGGCCAAACTTCATGGGGAACTGGGCCAGCACACAGGTCAGACGCCCGCCATCGATCAGGGGGCCCAACCCATCGGTGAAAGCGCTCACCGAACTTTCGTCCCGGATGAATCCGCCGGATTCGTCGCGGATCTTGTGGGTGAGGGACTGGTGGGCCTTGGCCACGAAGGTGAAGCCTGGCTCCACATGGCCGAGCATCCCGGCCACCCCTTTGGCCGCCGGCATGGTGTAGTAGGTATAGTTCAGCTCCACCAGGTCGAATTTGAGCTGGTGGGCGTAGTAGGAAAGCATCTCGGAGCGCTTTGTCCCCTGCGGATATATGTGGCCGATCCAGTCGTCATAGGAATAGCCGGAGACGCCCACCCGGATGCGGGATTGCGTCAGTTCCATGGCAGTGTTGGGCCCCTCCTGGGGTGTTGGCTGGTTCTGCATCTAGGCTTTCGGCTGCTGGTATGGGATCACCACCGAGGAGCCTTCAAACTTGACGGCCACTTTCTCGAACCGCTGGCGGAACTGCTCCGGATCCAGGTTGGCGCAGGCGGCAAGCTTCTTCACCGTCTCCTCGTTTTCAAAGTCCTCTTTCTTGAGCCGGATCATATATTCCAGCGCCATCTCGTACGCTTCGGAATGGATGTCCATCATGCGCACCTTGGTGCGGCCGGTGGACGGGTCCATGATGGCGTAGAAAGGGATGGGGACAAAGACGCCATCCTGGATGGAGACCATGTCTCCGGAGCCGCCCATCAAGGCGTGCTTGGCGGCTGAAAAGCCCAGCTCCTTTACGTATTCCATTTCAAACGAGGTGGGGTCGGCGCATCGCAGCTCATAGCCGATGTCCTTGTCCACGATGGTCATCTTGATGCCCAGCTTGGCAAGCTCCTGGCGGACCCGGGTTTTGACCACTCGTCCGAAATCTATCTCCGAAAGGCGCGGATGGCCATGCTCGTCATATTCCAGCTGGCCCATGGCCGCCAGTTGGGCCTCGTCGAGTTTTTCGGCCAATCCTTCCGCCAGCACCGCCACGCCATAGTCGCGTCCCACGGAGATGCGTTTGATGATGGCGCCCACCAGGGTGTCCACCAGCCAGTTGAGGTCCATCTTCTCTTCTCGGCGCTCCTCCGGGATGACGGTGAGGGTGGCGCCGGCGGGGCTGCCGATCCCCAGGGCCAGGTGGCCCGCCTTCCGCCCCATGGCGATTACAAAATACCAGCGGCCGGTGCTTTTGGCGTCGTTCATCACGCTCTTGACGATTTTCACGCCAAAGCTGCGGGCGGAGGCGAACCCGAAGGTTCTGATGCCATGGGGGAGGTTGATGTCGTTATCTATGGTTTTGGGGACATGGATCACCTGGATGCGCCCCTCGGCCTGTTTGGCGATCTTGTGGGCCGAATAGCAGGTGTCGTCCCCGCCGATGGTGATCAGGCAGTTGATTCCCAGCTTCTGCAGCCCTTCCACCACCGTCTCCAGGTCTTCCGCTTTCTTGGTGGGGTTGGCGCGGCTGGTGCGCAATATGGAGCCGCCGTCGAAGTGTATAACGGAGACGTCCTCTATATGCAACTCCTTTACGCGGGAAATGTCCCCTTTCATAAGGTGCGAAAAGCCATCGTAAATGCCAAAGACCTTGGCGCCATGATTCCTGAGTTTAATGGTGGCCGCGCGGATTACGCCGTTTATGCCAGGCGCGGGGCCTCCGCCCACCAGAATGCCAGCCGTCAGATTGTTCATTTCCATCCCTTTGGTTAATTGGACCATTATACAACATGGGAATGAACTAGGCACGATGCGATGGTCCGCAATCCAGGTTTGTATTAACCTGACATGTCATATCTTTGTAATAAAGTATAATCCTATTTATTTCTTATAGGTTTTGCCCAATGACGGCGCTATTGATCTGGTTACAGTTGACCGCCTTGGCGTTAATGACATTGGCTCTGGCCCGCGCCCTGTTCGCCCGCATATCAAACCGGTGGGCGGGGGATCTGTTTTCGGTGGTCTTGATTCTAATTGTTGTGGGGTTTTCGGCCTGGGTCGCGTTCATGGCCCACCAGACGGTCGCGATAGGCTACGAGCCGTTCTGGCTGTTCCACTTCTTTCTGTCCATGACGATATTCCTGGTGGTCGGGGGGGCGATCATTCTGGTTAGGTGGAAAAAGGCCAATGACGGGCGGCCAGGCGGCGGCCCGGTGGCCAATAATTGCATTGGCGCTGGCTTGTGTGGTGATTGCGGGCATGCTCTTGACCACTATAGAAGTGGCGTATCAGTTCAGCCTACCCCGGTTGGCGCTGATAAAAAGCGGGGCCGCCGACGCCATGATTCGCATATTGCCCCCCGTCCCGCCAGAGGAGGAGAACGCCGCCACTTACTATGATAAGGCCCAGGCCATGGCGGAGGAGGAACTGGAAATATATGCCGACAGTTTTAGCGCATTGCGCAAACTACTGGACAAAGGGGATGAGGAAGCCTGGCGGAAAGTAAATATCTCCATAAAAAAGGGAGGATTATCTTTCTTTGGTGAAGAAAGCCGCCTCGATATCAAAATATTCGAATGTGGGCAATCCTGCCCTGGATCAGGCTTGGCCTGACTGGAATTCTCCAATGCCCCGGTATTCGCAAAAAAAAGAGATGGCCGGAATGCTGGCTCTGGAGGCGAGGTTGCTGGCGAGAGAGGGAAAAACAGGCTTGGCGATTGACAATATCGAATTGGTTTATAACGTTGGGCGGCACACGGCCGTAAGCCCTCCATATCTGGTCTCTACTTTGATCGGTTTAGCGATAACCGATATTGGAAGTGGGGCCTTGGAAAAGATGATTGAAGAAAATCCACCCGATATATTCGCCAAGGTGGCGACGCCGGTCCAATATAGGTTCATCAATGGAAGATTCATCAAGGACGGATTATCTGGCGAGTATATATGGAGCCGGGCCGTCCAGGCGGGCATGGCGTTTTCACTGAAATCTCCATGCGAATACTACGACTGTGAAGAAGACTTGGGGAGCTTGGGAGCAGGCGAGTATTTGGAAGGGATTGCACAAAGTTGGGCGTTGAAACTGTATGTTGTCTTTGGTTTGGAATACGATCTCAAATACAACGAATTGTATTTCAGCCGAATACTTAATCTGTCTGAAAAACCGTCCGAGGAGTTTTTGCGGGAGTTGGAGACATTCATTTCCGGAGTTTTCATGCACACCCAAGAATTCGGATTAATAATATATGGAATAGAAGGAAACAAACCTTCTGTCATGGGGGTCAAAGGCGATATGCAGCTGAAGCCATATATTCAGAGAGCGTATGTCACGGAAGCGCGATATTATTTGGCGAAAATTGCCTTGGCGGCGCGGATATATCATTCAAAGGCGAGGCGATATCCCACAACGCTTGCCGACCTGACTCCCGAATACATTAGTTCCGTCCCTATCGACCCCTTCGATGGCATGCCGTTGAAAATGGCCGCTACTCCGGGAGGTTTGGCTATTTACAGCGTGGGGCCGGACCAGGTGGACAATGGTGGCGCGCCACCGGAGAGTGATTCCGTATACGAGATAAAGTATGGGGAGGACATTGTGTTTACGCTCGGACAGGGCGACGGATAAATGGTCAGGTATTTTATGCCGGGAAAGTCCAGCCGAATATCCCCCATCCCCTCTCTTCTTTCGGATATCATAGAGAAGCGTTTATTTTAACAAGGATAAAGTGACATGCGCAGTATTGTGAAAATCGTAATGGCGCTTCCATTGGCGGCGGCCCTGATGGTGGCGGCAGGTTGCGACAAAGCCGAGGAGCCGGAGGCCCGGGAGCCGGAGACAGTGCGGGAAAGAGCGGAAAGAGTGGGCGAATTCGGCGACCGCACCATGACGAAGAACCTGAAAAAGAACCTGGTGGGGGCGGTGGACAGCGCCGCCGAGAACGAGGAAAGACTCAAGGAAGCCAACGAGTTGTCCGACAACTGACCTTGTCGCCAAAGGGTATGGGCCATGGTTGTTTTCATCTTTCTGCCCCCGCGACACAGAAATCCTTGACAAATGGCTTCCGAGTTCTTACTCTACTTAATCCATTTCGTGTGGGCCGCTAGCTCAGGTGGTAGAGCAACTGCCTTTTAAGCAGTGGGTCGAAGGTTCGAGTCCTTCGCGGCTCACCAAAATGCGCGATTGCGAAAGTTTACGACGTCCCCATCGTCTAGAGGCCCAGGACACCGCCCTTTCACGGCGGCGACGCGGGTTCGACTCCCGCTGGGGACGCCATTTGATATTTCATATGGGCCGGGGTAGCTCAGTCGGTAGAGCAGAGGACTGAAAATCCTTGTGTCGGCGGTTCGATTCCGTCTCCCGGCACCACTTTTTTTCTTCTCTTCGACAGTCGCGCGATTGCCCAGGGCCGACCATGGCCGTGCAGCCTCCAACCCGGATTAATTATCAGCCCTGATCAAAGTCCAGCAAGCTTCCCCGGTTATATTGACGTATAATTCCGGATCAGGCAAAATCAATTGAACAAAGTGGAATCTGTGGAACATATTGTGGAAAGCTCGATCTTCATCCTTGGAAATCCTCCTTCTCGCCATGGCCTCGGGGGGGCGCGATATTTTTTTCGGCAACATCTGTCTGGCCTGTCCATGGCCCTTCCCCTATGATCAAAATCAGTAAGATCCTGCTCCTTCTGGCGGTGTTCGCGATCCTGGTCTTTGTGGTGGCCGAGAAGGGGATGAAGACCATGGAGATGGAAACCAGGGATTCCTCCGTGGCGGCGCTTAGAACCGTGTTGACCACCACCACCGAGTCCATCCAAATCTGGATGGAGAACTATAAAGACAAGGCCAGGATCATAGCCATCGATCCCCCCCTGGTGGATATTGTGCAACGGCAGCTAGACAAGGCCAGGGAGCAAGAGAGCCTTCTTCGCGGGCCGGAGCTGGGAAAGATCCGGGATTATGTGCGGGCGCGCCACAGGGGGCTGGGATTCTTTGTCATCGCCCCTGACTTTGTGAATGTGGTCTCTTCCGGGGAGGATGACCTGGGGGCCGAAAGCGTGATAGTGAAGGAGAACGGGGAGCTGTTGGGGAATGTGTTCGCCCAGGGGGAAGCGGCCATGACAGCGCCGATGTTGCCCTCCACCCCCGTGACAGATTCCGTCGGGCGGCTGGTGGAGGATTATCCTGTGATGTTCGCCATATCCCCCATCAGGGACCGGAAGGGAAAAGTGATCGCCGCCCTGGCGCTCACCGTGGATCCGGCCATCGAGTTCAGCGGCATCACCCAGCTGGGTAGGATCGGCCTCAGCGGCGAGTCGTATGTGATCAACAAGGCGGGAATGATGCTGACCGCCAGCAGGTTTTTGCCCCACCTGCTAAGCGTCGGGCTGTTGAAGGAGGGGGAGACCGGTATCCTGTCGATCCAGATCCGCGACCCAGGGGGCAACATGGTGGAAGGATTTACCCCGGCCACCAAAAGAGAAAATCAGCCGCTGACGGATATGGCGGAAAGCCTGACCCAGGAAATTACCGGATGCCGCGAAGACGGATATCGCGATTACCGGGGAATGCGGGTGCTGGGATGCTGGGCCTGGGCCCGGGGGCTGGGAATGGGAGTGGTCACGGAGATTGACGAGGAGGAGGCCCTGGGGCCCTTTTACATCATGAGATTTCTGTTCTACACCATCCTCGGCATCACCGTTTCCTTGTCGGCGCTTCTTTCCCTGGCGGTGACGCACATCCAGTCCAGTTATTCCCAGGGTTTGCTGAAGGCGCAGAAGGACTCCGAATTATTCACCGAGGAATTGGCCAGGGCCAACGAGGAGTTGCGGACGGCCATGGGGGATCTGCGTCGGCATGAGCAGTTGCTGCAAACCATTATCGACAACACCACCGCGGTGATATATCTCAAGGATCGGGAAGGGAAATATATCCTGATCAACAGGCGATATTCCCAATTGATACGGAAAGGGAAAGAAGAGGCCAAGGGGAAAACCGATTATGACCTGTTTCCCAAGGAGGTGGCCGACCGCCTGGTGGAGAATGACTTGAAGGCCATGCTGGGCAGCGCCCCCCACGAAGTGGAGGAGGAGGCTGTTTTCGGGGAGAAGAAGCATGTCTACCTTTCCATGAAATTTCCGTTGCGACGGATATCGGGGGATCCCTACGCCATATGCAACATCTCCACCGACATCACAGAGCGCAAGCGGACCGAGGAGAAACTGCAGCTTGCCGCCAGCGTTTTCGAAAACTCCGCCGAGGGGGTGATCGTCACAGACGCCCAGGGGATCATCCAGTCGGTCAACCCGGCTTTCGTCCAGATCACCGGCTACATACCCCAGGAGGCCGTGGGCAAGAATCCCAGCATTCTCAAGTCCGGCAAGCATGACGCCGGATTTTACAAGATGATGTGGATGGATCTGGAAACCAAGGGCAGGTGGAAGGGGGAGATATGGAACAGGAAGAAGAATGGCGAGGCCTACCTGCAAAAAACCACCATCACCGCCATCAAGGATTTTTCCGGATCGGTCATCCAGTACGCGGCGGTGTTTTACGATATCACGGAGATGCGCCGCAGCGAAAAAGAGGTGGAGTACAAGGCATACCACGATGCGCTCACCGGCCTGCCCAACCGTCAGCTTTTCCTCGATCGCCTGAAGCAGACCATCATGCGCGGAAAAAGGAACAAGGAGATGTTCGCCGTGCTGTTCGTGGATCTGGACGGGTTCAAGCTGATAAACGACAGCCTCGGCCATGCCGTGGGGGATCTGTTGCTGCGGGGGGTGGCTATCCGGCTGGTGGGTTGCGCCCGGGAGGAGGACACGGTGGCCCGGTTGGGCGGGGATGAGTTCACCATAATCATAGAGAACATGGCCATGGAGGAAGAAGCCGCCACCGTGGCCCGGCGTATCATCAAGTCCCTCACCGAGCCCTTTGTCAGCAACAATGAGGAGCTGTACATCTCCTCCAGTGTGGGGATTTCCGTATATCCGCACAACGGCGAAACAGCCGAGGATCTGCTAAAAAACGCGGACCTGGCCATGTATAACGTCAAGACGGTGGGGAAGAACAACTTCATGTTCTTCACCAAATCCCTGAACGAAAAAGCGGTGCGCCGCCACGAGCTGGAGACAAAGCTGCGGCGGGCCCTGGAGAAGGATGAGATATCCGCCGTATTCCAGCCGAAAATAGATCTGGCCACGGGCAGGATGGCCGGGCTGGAGGCGCTGATGCGATGGCGCCAGCCGGATGGCTCATACATCTCCCCCTTCGAGTTCATCCCGGTGGCCGAGGAGACGGGGATGATCCGGAAACTAGACGAATGGATGCTGGACACCTCGTGCCGGTTCATGAACCAGCTTCTGGCCGACGGGCTGGCCGGCGACGATGATGGGGGCCTGTCGGTCTCCGTGAACTTTTCCGCCAGGGATCTGGAGCAGGTGAATTTTGTGGACAAGATCATAGAGGCCACAAAAAGGCACGGCCTGAGCCCGGGCAGGATCGAGGTGGAGCTGACGGAAAACGCCCTGGTGGAGAACATCGAGAGCGCCGTGGACAAGCTGCGCGCCCTGCGCGAGTGCGGGTTCAACATATCCATAGACGATTTCGGCATCGGCTACTCTTCCCTGAGCTATCTGGTGAAGTTCCCCATAAACTACCTGAAGCTGGACCGCAGCTTCGTGGTGGATCTGTTCAAGGATCCGGACGCCAAGACCGTGGCCAAGGCGGTGGTGACCATGGCCCACGAGATAAACCTCAAAGTGGTGGCCGAAGGGGTGGAGACTTTGGAGCAGCTGTCGTTTCTCAGCGGGATAAACTGCGACCAGGTGCAGGGATATATTTTCTGCAAGCCGGTTTCGTCGGAGCAGATCGTGGAGATCCTGAAAAAGAACGAGGTGTTCACCTCCACGCCATAAAGGCGCCTGGCCTTACAGGTGGCCCCAGATGATCCCCATGACAAAGGCCGTGGGCGCCAGAACCAGCGCCACTTTCTCCATCTTCAAAGTGAACGCCGACAACGCCTCGAACTTCCCGGTTTCCCCGGCTTGCTTTAGCCGGGCCTTTTTCCCCCGCCAGTAAAAGTGCAGCAGCGAAGCGGTGAACAGCGCCGTGGCCCCGGCGGCCACTTTGGCCACCAGCCAAAAACTGGCCCAGATCATATTCCACTTGGTGGCCAGCAGATATAAGGCGGTGGCGGACTGGAGGAGGATGACGATATCCATGGCCAGCCTGGCTCTGCCCTGGATAATTTCCGCGGCCATGGCTTTGGGCTGGCCTGCGGGAATCTTGGCCATGGCCGGGCTCACCACGGTCTGCATCAGGATGATAGTCACGGCGAAGGCGGCGCCACCTAGGATGTGGACGACGGTGATGATGGAGTCTAAAGTCATGGCAATGGGGGAAAAAGGCCGCTATTCAATGGGGATTTCATTAAGCTGGGTTTCGGCGGTGTACCGGGAGTGGATCGCCTTGCAGACGAAGAACACCTCGTCGAAAGCGATGACCACATCCGGATCGAAATGGCTGCCAGCCTCGTCCTGGATAATACCCAGGGCCTGTTCATAGGACATGGGTTCTTTGTATGACCGTCGGCTGACCAGCGCGTCGAATACGTCGGCCAGGGCCACGATCCTGGCGGCCAGGGGGATCTCCTCCCCTTTTTTCCCTTTCCCCATGGTCATGTCGTCCATATTGACTATGTCCACATCCCCCGGATATCCGGAGCCGTCCCATTTTTCGTGGTGGTTCAAAGCTATATCCCGCGAAAGGGCGTCCAGCTCGCTGGTGGCGTTGGAAAAAAGCCCGGCGCCCAGGGCGGTGTGCCATTTCATGGTCAAAAACTCCTCGTCGGTGAGCCTGGCGGGTTTTTTCAGTATCAGGTCCGATATCCCCACCTTCCCCACATCATGGAGCATGGCCGCGATGCGGATCAGGTCCTTGTTGCGGCGGCGCTCTTTCCAATCCACCCCGGCGTTTAAAGCCCACTGGTGATATATCTCGGCGGCATACGCCCCCACACGCAGGACGTGGGCGCCGGTTTCCGATGGATCCCTCAGCTCCGCCATTTTCATCATGCGCAACACCAGCGCCCTGGTCATGACACCGCGCTCTATGGCGATGGTGGCGTTGATGGTGAACACCGGCAGAAGCTCCCGTTGCTCGGTGGAAAAAGAAACCACGGCGCCCGTGGGATCCTTGGCGTTGATCAGCTGAAGCACCCCCACGATCTTTTGCTGATAGCTTTTCAGCGGAATGGCCAGGATAGACTGGGTGCGGTAGCTGTTTTTGATATCAAAATCCTTGTTAAACCCAAATGGCGCGGTGTCAGGGAGGGCGTAGGCGTCGGTGATGTTGACAGTCTCGCCGGTGGTGGCGGAGTATCCCACTATCGATTTCATATCAATGGGAACCGTGTAGTTGCTGTATACCTCCGGGTTTACCTTGTCGCCGGCGAAAAGAGTGTCGTTCTGCACATAGCTGAACCGCAGGTTCTCCTTTTCCACCAGAAAAATAGTGCCCGCGTCGGCCTTGGTCAACACCCTGGCTTCCCGCAGCACCTTTTCCAGGATCGCGTCCACGCTGCTAAGGTCGTTGATCTCCTGCAACGAACGGACGATCTCTTTATATGCCTTCTCTGTTGGCTCGTGCATTTGTTCGTTTTGTGCCATATGCTGTTTATTTTAGCAGCAACATTGCCCTGAAGCCATATCATTGGGAAAAATTGATGGTTCAGTGGGATGTGGTCAATATCGATTTTCGGTAGATATATTTCCGATATTCTTTCCACGAATCTCGTAAAAGGGCATATATTATTGTGTAATGCGCAACGCTAGTCTTTGAAAAATGAATTCGGAAAATAATCGGGATTATGTCCAAACAGGAAGTTAACAGTGGCGACAAAGATGGCTCCGGCAGCGTCCAAAAGGGGCCGGAAGGGAAGGATCCGCTTGAATATACAACGATTATAAAAGAGTATTTCCAGCTTAAGAACTGCAATCGCAATTTGAAGCTGGATATGGACCAGACCCGCCTGCGGATGCGAATCCTGGAAAACGCCATTTCCCTGGACGACACTTTCGTGGCGGTTTTGGATAAAAGCCGGGATCTGCTTCTGGCCAGCGAATCTTTGCTGTCGGCTCTCGGGGGCAAAGCCGCGGTGAAAAAAACCTTGAAGCAACTGGTGGCGCAGATAAGCCAGGCGGAGCTTTTGGGCCGCCCCGTGGAATTTGAAACCACTTTCCGCCGGGAAGACGCCGCAGAGGAATCGCTTCGCGGAGTAATCTCCCTCCTTGGCAGCTCGGTGAAGCAGAACGGATTTCTGGTGAAGTTTTTTTCCGCCCAGAGGGGAGCGCCGGAAAAGGAGATCGTCGAGGAGGATGAGGATCTGCGCAGAAAGATGACCGAGACGATCCAGCTGTTGCAGGCCGCTTTCATCTCCGACGCTCCCGTGGGGGCGCTTTTCAAAAACGTGCTGGACAAGTTGCTGGGCCTTTCCGGCAGTCAGTTCGGCTTCGTCGGCCGGGTGTTGCACACCCCCAACGGCGCCCCATATCTGAAGACCCATGCCATCTCCGACATCTCGTGGAACGAGACTACCCGCGAGTTGTTCAAGAAGATCTCCACCGAGGGGATGGAGTTTCGCAACCTGAACACCCTTTTTGGCCATACGCTCAAAACCGGCCAGGTGGTGATATCCAACAACCCGAAAACAGACCCCAGGTCTGGAGGGCTGCCCGAAGGGCATCCGCCTCTGGACAACTTTTTGGGGGTTCCCTTCACCCTGGGGGGGCGGATGGTGGGGATGGCGGGCCTGGCCAACCGACCGGGTGGGTTCGATGAAAAGCTGGTGATGTTTCTGCGCCCGCTGCTGGTCACTTGCGCAAGCCTGCTGGACGCATACCAGAACAAAGAGGAAAAACGTCGGGCCGAAGATGGGCTGGTTCGGGCCAAAATGGCTGCGGAGAAGGCGATCCGGGACAAGGATAAATACATCTCTTTGATAGCCCACGACCTCAAGTCCCCATTCACCTCCATCATCGCCTTCCTCAAGCTTCTGGGAAAAGGAAAGATCAGCCTGCTGGATCTGGACAACAGGCCATTGTTCGACTCCATAATAGAAAGCTCGGAGCGCGCCACCAAGATGATCGACGAAGTGCTCTCCCTGAGCCGTCTGGGGATCGGCGCTGTCAAGCTATGCCCCAGATATTTTGACGCCCAGGCCGCCGCCCATTCCGCCATTTCCCTGATGGGGCATATCGCCCAGGGGAAGGAAATGAGGGTGGTCAACAAGATACCCCTCGGAACCCGGATATACGCCGATTCCGCGTTGTTCGGCGAAGTTCTGGCCAACCTGCTGTCCAACGCCATCAAGTTCACCGAGAGGGGAGGGGAGGT